>JBJSXS010000235.1:0-4871 GCA_046086545.1 Gemmata sp. | reverse complement strand
GCCTGCTCGGTGGTGGGCACCCCGGTCTCCTTGAACACGGTCAGCAGTTCGGGCGCGCCGGGGTTCAGCAGTTCGCCGCCCACCGACGCGCCGAGCAGCAGACACGCGCCGATGGTCGCCATCGAGTACCCGGCGGCCCGCATCAGGGGGACCACGACCGCGCCGAGGCAGACCGCCGTGCTGGTCTGGCTGATGAGCGGGATGTTCACCACGAACCCGACCGCGATCACCCCGGGGACCAGCAGCCACCGAACGTGCCGCAGCGGCCGGACCAGGAGCAGGACCAGGTGCCGCTCGCACCCGGTGTGCTTGAGCACGTAGGCGAACCCCATCGCGGTGCAGATCGGCACCACGAACTTCTCGTTGGAGAACGTCGCGAGGAACTCGCGCACCACCGCCGGCACGTCCCCGGCCACGCCCCCGATCACCAGCGCCGCCGCCAGCAGCACCAGGCGCACGTCCCAGCCCTTCACCACCAGCACGATGGCGGCGGCCACCACGAACACCGCGAGCACGCCCGCGAACCCCATTCCGCGCCCCCTGTCAAACTGTACGAGGAGTGCCGGCGGCGCGCGATGCGCGGCACGCCACGGCGGACGGCACAGAGTTTCGCACAAAAGCGCTCAAGTCAACCTTTCATCGCCGGATTCGTCGCGAATAGTTGTCCTGTACCCACGCACCGCGAGGAGCCCATGACCAACGACGCGAAGCTCGGCATGTTGGCCGGTGTCCTCGGCGTGATCCTCGCGGCCGTGTTCCTGGCGAAACCGGCACAACCGGTCGCGGCGGAATCTCAGACCAAACAGGCGCCCGCCCCGACCGCGAGCGCGCCGGTGCCGGGCGCGCCCCCGCAAGCCGGCCCCGCGGCGCTGCCGTCCACCCCCGTCGCGCGCACGCGCAGGGACGTGGACGCGACGCCCGCCTCGCGGCAGGTGGCACACGACGAGGAGCCGTAAACGCACCTGACCGGACCTCACGTTCGTCGTGCGGGGGGCTAACGCCTCCCGCTCGCCGTTTGTAATCTGGAGGAGTCACTCTCGCGAAGGAGGCCGCTCGTGTCGCGCTCGCTGTTCCCCCTTCCCCTGCTGCTGGGGGCCGCACTCGTGCTGATTCCCGCTGACGCCGCCGCGCAGCCGACCGCGGAAGACGCGCGGCTCAAGCACCTGTTCCAGTCGTACCTGGACGAGGAGTTCCGGAAGCACCCGGCCTTCGCCACGCAGCAAGGGAACCACGAGTACGACGACCAGCTCGACGACCTGTCCCCCGCGGCGCGGGCGAAGGACACGGACAGGGCCAGGGCGCTGCTCGCCACGCTGGCGAGGGAGATCGACCCCAAGAAGCTCTCGCGCGACGCGCACATCGACTACCAGATTTGGACCCACAACCTGCGGTACGCGCTGTGGAGCGCCGACAACGACAACCGGTTCGAGTTCGACCCGCGGGCGTACGGCGAGTTCATCTCCGACAGCGTGTTTACGCTGCTCACACAGTCGACGCTGCCGCGCGAGCGCAACGTCGAGAACGCGGCCAAGCGGGTCCGGTTCATCCCCAAGATCGTGGCCGCCGCGAAAGCCGGGCTGAAGAACCCGCCGCACCTCCTCACCGAGATCGCCATCAAGCGCAACCTCGGGGCCATCGCCTTCTACGAGAAGGACGTGTACGAGTTCGCCAAGGAGACGCCGGGCACCGAGCCGCTCGCGACCCCGTGCAAGGTCGCGGTCGCCGCGCTCAAGGACTATCAGACGTGGCTCGAAAAGGAGTTGCTGCCGAAGTCAAAGGGCGAGTGGCGCCTGGGCAACGAGAAGTTCGCGAAGAAGCTGGAGTTGGAGCTGGACGCCGGGCTCGGCGCCGACGAGGTCGTGAAGGTCGCGGAGGCCGAGGCGGCGCGCGTCGAGCAGGAGATGTACTACGTCGCGAAGCAACTGTGGTCGAAGCTGTTCGCCGGCAAGCCGCTCCCCCCGGACGACGCCGCGGGCCGGCGCGCCGCCATCAAGAGCGTTCTCGATGAGTTGGGCAAGGAGCACGGCAAGCCGGAAACGCTGGTGCAGGACGCCAAGAAGACCGTCGCGAAGATCAAGGACTTCATTCGCGACAAGAAGGTCCTCACGCTGCCGGACCCGGACACGTGCCAGATCATCGCGATGCCGGAGTTCCAGCGCGGGTTCTCCGCCGCGTACCTGAACCCGGCGCCGCCGCTCGACCCGAAGGCGAACAGCCTCTACGCCGTCGCGCCCCCGCCGAGGGACTGGCCCCCGGCGCGGCAGGAGACGTTCTTCCGCGAGTACAACTCCGCGATGCTCCAGATCCTCACGATCCACGAGGCGTACCCGGGCCACTACGTGCAACTCGCGTACTCGAACCGGCACCCGTCGCTGGTGCGCAAAATCCTCTGGTCCGGGTCGTTCGCGGAGGGCTGGGCCGTCTACACCGAGCAGATGATGCTCGACCAGGGCTACGGCGAGGGCGACTTGTCGCTGCGGCTGCACCAACTGAAGTTCTACATCCGGGCGGTGCTGAACGCGATCCTCGACAACAAGATGCACACCGCGAACATGACCGACGAGGACGCGATGAAGCTGCTGGTCGAGCGCGGGTTTCAGACGGAAGCGGAAGCCGTAGGCAAGATCGCGCGCGCGAAGCAGAGCAGCACGCAACTCTCAACGTACTTCGTGGGCCGCACCGCGTTCTACCGTCTGCGCCAGGACGTGCAGCGCAAGCGCGGCGACACCTTCGACCTGGGCAAGTTCCACGAGGAGGTGCTGAGCCACGGCACGCTGCCGGTGAAATACCTGCCGGAGCTGGTGAAGTGACGTCGGACGCGCCGCTCGCGGCTTCGCGAGCGGTTGCCTCGTTGCGAAGATCCACCTGTTCGCAGTCGCACTTCTGCCCGAAGAACACAGAATACCGACGTAACTAACGACCCACGAATCGGTTAAGCGGTTCCGCACGGAGCCGTTATTCACCGCGTTTTCAGCAAACCAGGATTTCGCGGGGAAAGTGGAATTCGGCGCAATAAACGCGAAATGCCGGCGGTCGGGGAGCGAACAAGAGGGTATCAACGGCAGGAGCCCGGGCGTACGGGACGGCCGACTAGCACTCTCAACGAGGGTTCTCAGATGCTGAAGAAGATGGTCATCCTGTCGGTGCTCGGCTTCGTGGGTGTGGCCGCGCTCAGCGGGACGAAGGTCGCGTCCTACATCCGGTCCGAGGTCCGCTCGGTGCGCCAGCAGGCCGAAGACAGCATCCCGCCGGAGAAGGAGATCGCCCGGCTCCGCAGCGAAGTGGGGCAACTCGACCAGGACAGCAAGGCGATGGTTCACCTGCTCGCCAAGAAGCGGGTCGAGGTGAACCAGCTCAAGGACGACGTGGACTCCCTGGCCGCGAAGCAGGGCGGCGAGAAGGCGCGGCTGCTCGCCCGGGCCGAGATCATCGACAAGGCCGTGGGCCAGGTGACCCTCGACAACCGGTCGATGAGCGTCGAGGCGGCAAAGGTCAAGCTCGAGGCCGACGTGAAGGTCTTCAAGAGCGCACAGAAAAAGCTCGATGCGACCCAGGCCCGGCTCGACAGCTTCATCAAGCAGCGCGACGCCCTGGAGAAGCAGTTCGAGACGATGCAGACGCTCAAGACCGAGCTGTCCGCGGCGATCGACGAGAAGGAGGCCGAGCTGACCGTGCTGAACCTGCACCAGATGGAGAGCAAGTACCAGACGGACGACACCCGCGTCGCAAAGGTCAAGGAAGACCTCCGCAAGCTCGGCACCAAGCTCGACGTGCTGCGCGAGGAACTGAAGCTGACCCAGAAGGTGAGCGAGGAGCCGGCCCCGAACGTGAGCGGCAAGAGCGCCGGCGACATCGTGGCCCCGCTGACCAACCCGGCCCCGGCCAAGAAGCCGGACGCCGCCAAGCCCGATGCCAAGAGCATCGTTAACGGCGACTGAGCTTCGGCGGCGGAGTGACAGCCCCCAGCGCCCCGGTCTCCCGACCAGGGCGGTTTCGTTTGGTGCGCGCGAGGGCGTGAGCGCAGGGCCGCGTTCGCCGAGGCGGGCGAACCCCGCTCGTGTCGCCGGCTCTCGCAATGACGTGGGCCGGCGCCGGCGCTTCCGGCTCGTCAAAAGCGATTCCCGTCTGGTACACTGACTGCGAGTTCTCATCCTCCTTCATCCAACGCTCGATATGGCCGCGTCCCCGTGGTTGGCGTTGCGTCAGGCGCAAGAGGCGGTCGCCGCCGGGCGGCCCGGGGATGCGCACCGGCTGCTCGAACCGCTTATCGCGGAGGGGCACCGCCGCGCGCACAAGCTCGCTCGCGAGGTGGTGAAGGTGTACGCCGCTCGCGCGACCAAGTACCTCGACCAGCACAGCCCGGAGGCGGCCTGGCGCGACCTGCTCGCGGCCGAGTCGCTGAACACCGGGGAGAAGGTGCTCACCGACCTGCGGCACACGCTCACCCGGCTGTCGGTGGTGCAGGCGAAGGCGATGCTCGAAGCCGGGCGGCCCATCGACACCATCGACCAGGTCGCCAAAATCCGCGACCGCGGGGTGCGGCACCCGGACCTGGACCGGCTCGAAACCGCGGCGCAGGACTGGGTGCTGGCGGCCGAACTCGCAGACAAGGGCGAGTTCCTGCGGGCGCTCGCCGAGATCGACCGCACTCTGCCCAAGCTCCCCTGCCCCGCGACCGGCCTGGAGCGGTTCCGCGGCGAGGTGGAGGGCCGGCACGCGCGGTTCCGGGAGGCGGTGTCGCGCCTCATGGACGCGGCCGAGGTGAAGCGCTGGGGCGAGGCGGTCGCGGTCGCGGCCGAGGTGCTCGCGGTCGCCCCGGAGCACCGCGAAGCGAAGGCCGTGCGCGGGCGCGCGTGGGCGGCCGCGGCCCC
>JBJSXS010000234.1:0-2033 GCA_046086545.1 Gemmata sp. | reverse complement strand
TGCACGAACCGCACCCCGCGCTCGACCATCCGGCGGGCGAGCAGGCACCGCGTGCCGAACTCCGCGGTCTCCTTGCGGTCGAGACCGTACAGCGCCTTCGTCGCCGCGGTCTCTCTCGACAGGTCGACGACCTCCGGTGCGTTGGACTGCATCCGGTAGGCCAACTCGTAAGCCGCGACGCGCGCGCCCAGCTCCGTGTCGCCGGTCCGGCCCTCGCCGTGCGCGCGGTTGCTGTCGGCGATGAAATCGAGCGTGCGGCGCTGCTGCGCCGCGCTCACGCCGTTCGGCGACGCGAGGTGCTCAACCGGCGCCGCGCCGCCCCTCACGAGGGTGCCCTGGTGCGCGGCCGGGATGTACCCGTTGCCCCACTCGGGCGCGCCGCCCTTGGGCCACCCGTTCGGGTCCGGCATCACCACGAACGCGGGCATGTTGCGGTTCTCGGTGCCGAGCCCGTAGCTGACCCACGCGCCGAGGCTGGGCCGCCCCATCAGGATGGACCCGGTGTTCATCAGGTACACCGACTCCGGGTGCGTGACGCTGTCGCCGTGGCACCCGCGCAGGAGGCAGATGTCGTCCACCCGCTCCGCGACGTGCGGGAACCAGTCGCTCACCTCGGTGCCGCTCCGGCCGCACTTCTTGAAGGCGCGCTTGGAGGCGAGCAGCCGGTTCTTGTCCACCCCGCGGCGGGTCTTCACCGGGCCGAACGACTCGGGCAGTTTCTCGCCGTGCAGTCGCGTGAGTTCGGGCTTGGGGTCGAACGTGTCGACGTGCGACGGCCCGCCGGACATGAACAGGAAGATCACCCGCTTCGCGCTCGGCTCGAAGTGCGGCCTCCTGGGCGCGATGGGGTCGGCCGCCGTCTCGTCGGCAAGCGCCCCCTGCTCGCGCAGCAGCGCGGCGAGCGCGACGGCCCCGAACCCGGACCTGAGAAAGCCGCGGCGCTCGAACGCATCGGGACCCGGCAGCATGATTCGCCCTGATGGGGTGCAGGTGCAGCGCACGACCCGAGGGGCCGCGACGCTGTGTCAGTCCAGGTAGATGAACTCGTTCACGTTGAACAGCGCGCGGCACAGTTCGCTCAGCGGCGAAGCCGTCAGGAACGCCTTCGCGCGTTCCGCCTCCTTCGCCGTAGGCGCGCGGCCCAGCGCGAGCCGGTACGCCAGCGTAACGCGCTCCTCGTCGGTCTTGGCCCCGCGCCGCACGCGGTCCGCGAGAGCCGTTGCGGCGGTCACCGTTTCGTCGGCGTTGAGCAGCGCGAGGGCTTGCGTGGCCGTCGTGCTGTGCTCGCGCTTGGGGCAACTCAAGTTGCTGTCGGGCAGGTCGAACGCTTCGAGGAACGCGAGCTTCAAGTTGCGGCGCTGGAACAGGTACACGCTGCGGCGGGTGTACTGGCTCGCGTCGGCCGTGACCGCGACCGCGCGCGACCCGCCGGCGGCGCGCGCGGTTTCGGGCAGCACGACGCCGGGGCCGCCGGCCGTCGGGTTCAGGCGCCCGCTGACCGCGAGCAACGAATCGCGCACCGCCTCGCCCTCGAGCCGGAGGCGGTTCGCGTGCGACAGCAGCTTGTTGTCGGGATCGACGGTCGCGGCCGCTTTGCTCGCCCGCGTCGACTGCTGGTAGGTCTCCGAGAGGAGCATCAGGCGGTGCAGGCGCTTCAGCCGCCACCCGCCGGCGACGAGTTCGGTCGCGAGCCAGTCGAGCAACTCGGGGTGTGTGGGCTTCTGCCCGCGGAGGCCGAAGTCGCTCGCGGTGCGCACGAGCCCGTGCCCGAAGTGGTGCTGCCAAAGGCGGTTCACGATCACGCGCGCCGTCAGCGGGTTGTCGGCGTCCGCGACCCAGTCGGCGAGCGCGAGCCGGCGCCCGGTGCTGGCGGGCTGCCCCGTCACGGCCGCGGGCGCCTCCTTCGCGCCGGGCAGCAGAACCGCCGGGAACCCGGGTTGCACCTCATCGGCTCTCTTGCCCAGTTCGCCCCGCTCCAGCAGGAAGGTCTTCGCCGGCGCACCGGATTTGTCGTTCAGTGCCATCGCGACTGG
>JBJSXS010000233.1:0-2217 GCA_046086545.1 Gemmata sp. | reverse complement strand
GCCGGTTCACTCCACGACGTGCGAGCGCTGGTCGCTGATGTAACTGCTCACCCACGCGAGAAGGATGAGTACGCCGACGATGCCGGCGAGGATGAGCAACCCGTCGGCTGCGTCATCATTCTTGGTCGCGGCATCCACGTTGGAGCGTGCGGTGGACCGCTGACCCGTGAGACCCGCGACCGCCGCTTGAGCGGTGAAGGTCAGACAGGGCGAGCAGCAGGGCGCGAACAGGGGTCATATGGCATGCAACCATCGGATGCCTCCCGGTAGAGGGTTGCGGCCGGGAATCGTGTCCTGTACAGACACCCGATTCACCTTGTTATTCGCTCCCGGGGGGCCAAAATTGAAGGGCAGGGGGTTAAGAAAGAGTACCCATGACGAGGGACGCGAGAGAAAGACCGGAAAGGCAAACCTTCACCTCGTCTTTCACTCGCGCCCTCGCTGGCGACACCTTTCTCAACTCTATATCTCACGTGGCTTTGCGCGCCGCTGCGACCAGCTCCTGACAGTGCCCCTCGAGGTCGCGGTTGCCGGTGCGCTGGGCGACTTCGAGTCCGCCCTCGGCGAACTGCAGCGCCTTCTCCCCGTTCTTCATGCGGAGCATCTCTTCCGCAGCGGTGGTGAAGAACTTCCCCTCGTCCGGGTGCATCTTGGTGAGCGCCTCGAACTCTGCCGCGGCCTTCTCCACATCTTTCGCTTTGACGTACAGTTGCGCCTTGCGGAGTTTGTACTCGGTCTCGCGCTGGCCGCTGTTGTGCGCCGCGTCGTACTTCGCGCCTTGGTCGATGAGCTCGACCGCGTGCGCCGTGTCGCCCTTCGAGGCGGCGCCGGTGATGGCGGTCGCGTACAGGCGGTAGCGGTCCGGGGTGGCCGTGTCGAACGGCTTGAGCAGTCCGGCCTGCGCGAACGCGACCGCCAGTTCGCGGGCGTCCAGCTTGATCGCCGCGAGCATCGCCTGTTCGAGTTCGCCCACCGACAGCGCCCCGATATCCAGGCCCGCCAGTTCGGCCGTGTTCAGCGAGCCGATGTCGCGCTTCTTCGGGGCGGCGGGTGCCGCTTGCGGCGCGTCGGCCGGCACGTTCACCTGCGGCGGGGCGGCGCTCACGTACTCCAGCCCGAGCTTGTGCCGAAGCGCGGCGACGTCGTACACCTGCACCGGCACCACCTCCTCCCCGACCCGCTTGTGCGGCAGCGCCGTTTGCAGGCAGTCCTCGAGGAACTTGACCACGCCGAACACGTGCTTGCGGAGCACCTTGCTGCCCACCGCGTCCAGCGCGTTGTTGCCGTTGAGCGCCTTGAGCGGCTTGTGAATCCAGAGGTTCTCGAAGTAGTTGGTCGCGTGGCTGCGGAGCTTCGCCTCCAGCGCCGCCTCATCGCCCGACCCGGCGGGTTGGGCCAGGGCCTCCAGCACCACATCGCGGAAGTTGAGCGGGTTGGTGGTTTCCTGCGGCTGCTCGACCGCCAGTTGCAGCGCGGTGCGAATCTCATCGGCCGCCTTCGCGACGGAGTCGCGGTTCGGGTGGCTCAGCCGAATCATGCCCTGGCCGATCATCACGCGGGCGGCGACGCGGGCGAGGTTCACCGTGCCGACCGCGAGCAGCGAGGGCAGCTCCTCGACCAGGAGGCCGAACATCATCCCGCGCTCCTGGTCGACGTGAACGCCGCGGAGCTTGCCGCCCTGTTCGTAGGTGCCGAGCAGCTGCATCACCGGGTTCGGGTCGCGGATCGGCATGACGACCGCGTGCCCGAGGTGGTCGGAGTCGCTCTCCATGCCGAACCCGCACCGCAGCACCTCGGCCAGTGCCCCGGCTTCTTCGGCCCGGTAATCGTCCGTCTCGAGTTCGATGGATTTGACCAGCGCCGCGACCGCCTTCGGCTGCTCGCCCAGCCACGCGAGCGTGAGGCCCAGATCGAACCACGCGGCCGGGTCGTCCGGCGTGACCTGCGTCAAGTTCTCGAACGCCTTGCGCGCGTCGGACAGCTTGCCGGTGGCGGCGGACTCGGGCACCGGCTTGGCGGTCGGGCGGTACGCGTACTTCTTTCGCGCCGCGAGCGGGTACGGGCTTTCCGCGCCGAACTCGCCGTCGAACTGGGCCTTCAGTTCGGGATCGTCGGGCTGGACGTGCGCGGCGCGCTCCAGCGCGGCCCGGGCCGCGACCGGCCGGTTCAGCATCGACTCGCTCTGGTAGATTTTGACGCAAGCCGCGGCGATCTGGT
>JBJSXS010000232.1:0-4376 GCA_046086545.1 Gemmata sp. | reverse complement strand
GCGAGCCGAGAGCCGACCCGTGAACTACGTCACGCGGGTACGCGGCGAGCAGAACCCACTCTCACGAGACTGGCCCATGAATGGAACCCGATTCTCGGCGTGCATTGCCGCGTGCCTGCTGGCATCCCAACCGGTCGGGGCGGCCGAGCCGGAAGCCGCGCCGACGTTCGAGTGGGCCGTCTCGGCGGGCGGGACGCTGCACGACAAGACGCGCGGCATCGCCCTCGACGCGGACGGGAACGTCCTGCTGACCGGCGAGTTCACCGGTACGGCGACCTTCGGTGAATACTCGGTCACCAGCACCGGAGCGATGGACTTCTTCGTGGCGAAGGTCGATCCGCGGGGCAAGTTCCTCTGGGTCCGCACCGGCGGCGGGGAGAAGATCGACCGCGGGTATGCGGTCGCCACGGACCCGGCCGGCAACTGCTACGTGACCGGGCACTTCGAGAGCCCCGAGGCGAAGTTCGACGCGACGACCGTCAAGAGCGGCGGCGACTACGACCTGTTCGTCGCCAAGTACGACCCGCGGGGCAAGTTGGTCTGGATCCACTCCGGCGGCGGCCCGGGCTACGACTACGGGCACGGCGTCGCGGCGGACGGGCACGGGCACGTGTTCGTCACGGGGGCCGTCGTCGGCGAGGGGCGGTTCGTGGGCGAAAAGCTCGGTCACGCCGGCCCCGCCCACGTCTTCTGCCTGGCGCTCGACGGAGACGGCAAACTGCTGTGGGCGCACGCGGCCGACGGCACGGGTTCGAGTTCCGGGCACGGGGTCGCCGCCGACCGGAAGGGCAACTGCTACGTCGGCGGCTACGCGAGCGGCGCGAGCACGTTCGGCGGGCAGAAGATCGCCAACGCGGCGGGGCAGGACGTTCTCGTCGCGAAGTTCGACGCGAAGGGCAAGCCCGACTGGCTGCACGCGGGGCACGGCAGTTCGTCGGCGATGGTCCACGAACTCACCGCCGACGCCGACGGCAACGTGTGGGCTTCGGGCATGTTCAAGAACGAGTTGAAACTCGCGGACCGCAGCGTCGCGAACCAGGGTCAACACGACCTGCTCCTGACGAGTTTCGACCCGTCCGGGAAGCGGTTGTGGACGAAGACGGCCGGCGGGGCGGGCATCGACTACGGCCTCGGTGTCGCGACCGACGGTAGGGGGACAAGTTTCCTCACCGGGTCGTTCACGGGCCGGGTCGAGTTCGACGGCACGGCCCAGGCGAGCGCCGGCGCGGCCTCGGACATCTTCGTCATGAAGTACGACCGGGCCGGAACACAGCGGTGGTTCGTGCGGGCCGGGAGCGACCGCACCGACCACGCCTACACGATCGTGTCGGACGGCAAGGGCAACCTGTACCTGTCGGGCGCGTGCAGCGGACCCGCGAAGTTCGGGCCGCACGCAATCCCCCACCGCGGCAGCAACGACATCTTTCTGGCCAAGCTCACCGAGAAAGCGCCCGCGGCCAAGAAGGAATGAACGGCGTTGTGAGCGCGGCACTCGTTGTGCGCGAATCCGGGGACCGAAACATGAAACTCGTCCCTCATCTCATCGCCGCGTGGCTCCTGTTCGTCCCCCCGGCGGCGGCACAGGAGCGCGGCGTGCCGTGGTACGCCGACCGGGCGAACCTCCTCTTCTACCAGGACGACCAGGGTCGCCCGCAGCCCGTCAAGAACCCCGCAGACTGGGCGCGCCGGGCGGCCCACACCCGCGCGAACATGGAACTGGTGATGGGTGCTCTGCCGGCACCGAAGGACGTGCCGCTGGACCCGCGGACCGACAAGACGGTGCGCCTGCGGCACTACACGCGGGAGCACGTCACCTTCGTCGCCGAACCCGGGGACCGCGTTCCCGCCTGGCTGCTGGTGCCCCACCGCGCCGCCGGCGAAGGCCGCCTGCCGGCGATGGTCTGCCTGCCCGGCAGTTCCGCGCCGGGAAAGGACCGGCCCGCCGGGCTGACCGACGACGCGGGCATGGCGTACGCCCACGAACTGGCCGAGCGGGGGTACGTGTGCCTCGTGATGGACTACCCGCTGTTGCACGCGACGGAATACACGACCGACCCGTACAAGCTGGGATACGCGAGCGCGACGATGAAGGGCGTCGTGAACCACCGCCGCGGGGTGGACCTGCTCCGGTCGCTGCCGTTCGTCGATGGCGAGGCGGTCGGCGCCATCGGGCACTCGCTCGGCGGGCACAACGCCCTGTTCCTGGCGGCGTTCGACGCCCGCGTCAAGGCGGTGGTTTCGAGCTGCGGGTTCAACGTGTTCGCCAAGCACAACCGCGGCGACGTGCGGGCCTGGAGCAGCCGCTACTACATGCCGCGGATCAAGACCGCGTACGGCGACGACCCGGCCAGGATCCCGTTCGACTTCACCGAGGTGCTCGCCGCCCTCGCCCCGCGGCCGGTGTTCGTGAACGCGCCCCTGCACGACGCCCCCGACTTCGAGGTGTCCGGCGTGCGGGACTGCTTCAAGGCCGCGGTCCCGGTGTACCGGGAGGTCTTCAAGGCGGAGGACAACCTCGTCGCGCGCCACCCGGACGCCGGGCACAGTTTCCCCGCGGCGGAGCGACAGGCGGCGTACGCCTTCCTCGACCGGCACCTGATGCCCGGCGTCGCCCCGAAGGCAACCGCGGCCGGCCCCGTCGCCCGGTGGCCGGTGGTGGACAGGCCGCGTGAGGTTCCCGCCGACCAAGCACCGCGGCTCGGCAAGGGCGACTTCTCGCTGTCGGCGTGGGTGACGTGCGACGCCGACGACCGCCTGCCCGGCGATATCGTCTCCATGTACGACCCGAAGACGCGGCGCGGGTTCCACCTCACGCTCAAGAGCAACCCGGGTGTGACGACGAGCCAGGCGAACTGGCGGCACCTTCAGTTTGGCATCGACGGCGGCCGCGCGTCCGAGTGGACCGATTGCGGGCGGCCGGGGAACGCGCTGCTGGCCTTCGCCCTCGTCGCCCACGAGGGGTCGCTCTACGCGAGCACCTGCGAGCCGGGGAAGGCGGAGGCGGGTAAGGTGTACCGGTACGCCGGGGCGGGGCACTGGATCGCCTGCGGCGCGCCCGACGGGTCGAACAGCGTCACCACGCTCGCGGTGCACGACGGGGCGCTGTACGCCGGGACGGGCAAGTACCGGCTCGCCGGCTCGGCCCTGCCGGAGTCGGAGAACCCCACGTTGGGCGGGCGCGTGTTCCGGTACGCGGGCGGCACCCGCTGGATCGACTGCGGCCAACTGCCGGACACCGAAGCGGTCGGCGGGTTGGTGGTGTTCCGCGGCAAGCTGCACGCCTCGTCGCTGTACAAGCCGGCGGGGTTCTTCCGGTACGAGGGCGACAAGCGCTGGACCCGCCTGCCCGTCCCCGACGGCCCCGACCCGGCCGGCGGCAAGGCGGCCCCCAAGCGGGTGGTCTCGCTCACCGTCCACGACGGCTACATTTACGCGGGCAGTTACGACGGCGGGCACGTCTACCGGTTCGACGGCGAGAAGTGGGCCGACTGCGGGCGACTGGGCGAAAACACCCAGACCTACTCCTTCGCCCGGCACGAGGGGGCGCTGCACGTCGGCACGTGGCGGAGCGGGCGCGTCTACCGCTTCGAGGACGTCAACCGCTGGACCGACGTCGGCCGCCTCGGGGAAGAGCTGGAGGTCATGGGCATGCTGGCCCACAACGGCCGGCTGATCGCGGGGACGCTGCCGCTCGCGGAGGTGTACTCCTACGAGGGGAAGGACGGCTGGAAGCGGATGGCGCGGCTCGACCACACCCCGGACGTCACCTATCGTCGGGCGTGGACGATGGGCGAACACGACGGTCAGGTCTTCTGCTCCACGCTTCCGTCCGGCAAGGTTTTCGCCTTCTCGGCCGGCCAACAGGCGTCCTGGGGGCACCCGCTGTCCCCCGGCCGGCACCACGTCGCCGCCGTGAAGTCCGCGGGCCGACTCCGGCTCTACGTGGACGGCGCCCTCGTCGCGCAAACGCCGCCCTTCGAGGCCGACGGCTACGACCTCGGCGCCGCCGCGCCGCTGCGCCTGGGCACGGGAACGAACGGCCCGCTGAACGGCCGGCTCGACGACCTCCGCGTGTGGGGCCGGGCCCTCAGCCCCGCCGAGGTCCGCGCGCTCGCGGCGGAGCCGCCGAAACCGTGAGCGGCCGACCATCGGATCACTTCCGCCACCCGGGGCTCCCGACGATGAAACCGCGCCTGCTGCCACTGATACTCCTGCTGGTGCCGGTCGGCGCACGCGCCGACGACGCGCCGCCGGCCCGCCTGATCGGCTACACGGAGGGCCGCAACGGCCTGCCGGGCGGGCAGTTCGTCAACTGGGTGACCAACCGGGCCTGCGTGGTGCGGGCCGACGGAACGGGGCGGCGGGTGCTGGCGGAG
>JBJSXS010000231.1:0-8618 GCA_046086545.1 Gemmata sp. | reverse complement strand
AACAGCCGCTCGCCGTCGGCGCCGAGCGCGGCGGCGGCCCCGAGTACGGTGAAAATCAGTGCCGTTCGCATGGCGCGACCTTGTGGGAGGAGGGACCGGTACCAGTACGACGCCCGAGAGGGCCAAAAAGATGAGCGGGGCGCGAGAAGTGTACTGGCGCCGGGGTGCCGGCGCCCGAGCCGCCAGTCACGGGTTCTTCTGCTGCCCGGGCCGCTATCACGGCCGCCAATGCGCACCGCGGTCGCCTTTCGCGTGCGGTTCGGTGTGTGGCCCCGCCCGCTCCTGGGCGTGGCAGGTGCGGCGCGGGGCGGCCGAACTGGTCGGCACGGGGTCGGAGTCCGCAACCTCGCCCGACCGCGCGAGTCCCGCTCGCCGGGCGGTGGGCGCGGGCCGCGGTCGGCGCCTTCGCCAGCGTGCGCGTGTCGCGGGCCGCCGAGCGCCTACCGCACCGCCGCCTTGAGTAGCGTGTGCTCCACGAGCCAGCCGAGCAGGCTCAGCGAGGCGTCGCGCGCGTCGCGCCCCGGGTCGAACTCGGTGACCGACATGCCCACCACGTTCCCGTCCCACACCGCTTCGAAGAGGGCGAGAAACGCCTGGGGGGCCAGCCCGAACGGCAGCGGCTCGTGAACCGCCGGCAGCGCCGCGGGGTCGAGCGCGTCGCAGTCCAGGTCGATCCACACGCGCTTCGCCGCCCTCACCTTCGCGCGCAGCTCGGCCGTCACGCGCGCCACGTCCCCCGCGACGGCGCACGCCGAATAGACCGCCTCGAAGGTTTCCCCGATCTCCCCGGGCGTCAGGAACAGGTCGCGGTGCCCGACGTTCACCAGCCGCGGCCGCGGGGCGTCGAAGTGCGTAAGGAAGTTGCCGTGCGACAGCTCCGGGGTGGTGTCGTGGAACGCGTACACGTCGAGGTGCGCGTCGAACTGCACGACGAGCGTTTCGGCGCCGAGCTCCTCCAGCACCGGGAGGGCCGCGAGGTGGTTCCCGCCGAGCCACAGCAGGAACTCGCCCGCCTTCAGGGCCCGCTTCGCGGCCGCGCGCCCGGCCCTGCGCCACGCGCTCACGCCCGCGAGCGTGTCGAAGGCGAGCTCGCTCACCCGCACGTTGCCGCGCAGGGCGTCCGCGCGGCACGGCCGGGTCTCGGCCTCGGTGTCGTCCAGAATCTCGTTCACCGCGTCGCCGAGCAGTTTCGCCCCGGCCCCGGTGCCGGCGCTGCCGAACAGGTCGAACGGGAACACGGTGACGGTGGTGTGCATGGTGGCGCGCTCGCGTTCGCGCAAACGGGCTCCGCGCTCACATCGCGGGCCGGTTTGCGGTAAAATGTGCCTGGCTCCGCCCACTCTCGGGTTCGCGATTCACTCTATGGCGCTCATCGGCATCGACCTCGGAACCACCTTCTGCGCGGCGGCGGCGCTCGACGAGCGCGGGCGCCCGTTCACGGTGCCCAACCGCGACGGCGAGATCCTCACGCCCTCCGCGCTCTACCTCGCGCCCGACGGCTCGGCCGTCGTGGGCACCCCCGCGCTCGACATGGCGCTCGAGGAGCCGGGGCGCGTGGCGACCCTGGTGAAGCGCCGCATGGGGCTGCCCGACTACGGGCGCCCGGTCGCGGGCCGCGAGTTCCCCCCGGAGGCACTCTCCGCGGCCACTCTTAAGAAGCTCATGTAGGACACCAAAGCCCAGCTCGGCCCCATCGCCGGGTGCGTGGTGACGGTGCCCGCGTACTTCGACGACACCCGCCGCAAGGCGACGATGGACGCCGGCCGGATCGCGGGCCTGAACGTCATCGACATCATCGACGAGCCGAGCGCGGCGGCGCTCGCGTACGCGGTCGGGCGCGACGACGCCCCGCAGACGGTGCTGGTGTACGACCTGGGCGGCGGCACGTTCGACGTGACGCTGGTGAAGCTGTCCCGCAAGCGGTTCCAGGTGCTCGCCATCGAGGGCGACGTGCGGCTCGGCGGGCGCGACTGGGACGAGCGGCTGGTGAACTGGGCCGCGGACAAGTTCGCGCATCAGTGCGGGGCCGACCCGCGGACCGACCCGCAATCGCTGGCCGCGCTGTACGCCACCGCGGAGCGCGTCAAGCGCACGCTCAGCAAGGTCGAGCAGACCAGCTTCACCGCGAGCCACGGCGGGTACAAGTTCACGTTCCCGCTGTCGCGCGCGGAGTTCGAGGCCGGCACCCGCGACCTGCTCGTGCGCACCCGGCTCACGGCGCAACAGGTGCTGCGACAGGCGAACCTGACCTGGGAGCGGGTGGACCGCGTGCTGCTCGTCGGCGGCAGCACGCACATGCCGGCGTGCGCGCGGATGCTGACCGAACTGACCGGCAAGGAGCCGGACCGCGGCCTCGCGGTGAGCGAGGTGGTCGCGCGCGGCGCGGCCGTTCACGCGGGCATCCTCGACGCGCGGGCGCGGGCGGGCGCGGGGGCAGGGGGGCCGCCCCCCGCGCCCGCCCCCGACCTCGCCGACGTGATCGAGGTCAGTGTGAACGCGCACAGCCTGGGGGTGGAGGTGCGCTCGGGCCCGGAGCGCGTCAACGACAAACTCGTGCCGAAGAACACGCAACTGCCGGCGTCGGCGAGCCGGGTGTACTACACCGCGGCGGAGAGCCAGTCGCGGGTGCGCGTCCGCATCCTTCAGGGCGAGGCGCAGCAGGCGGAGGCGTGCATCCCGGTGGGCGAGTGCTGGATCGACGGCCTGCCGCCGCACCTGCCGAAAGGCTCTCCGGTGCGCGTGCGGTGCGGGGTGGCCGCCAACGGGCGCATCGAGGTGACCGCGACCGACGAGACCAGCGGCCGCGCGGTGACGGCCGCCATCCACCGGCCCGGCGGCCTGTCCGACGACGAACTGGCCCGTGCCACGGCGTGGGTCCGCGCGCTGCGGGTGCAGTGAGCCGCCGCTCGAACGGTCGAAGGGCCAGCCGGACGGGCCGCCGCTCACGGTCGCGGCCCGTCACGCTGTACAGCGCCTACACCAACTCCCTGATGGGTTGGGCGTTGTCTTCCACGAGGTAGTTGGGCCGCCCGGTGAAGTCGGTGAGGGTGGCCGTGCCGGGGTCGATGCCGAGGTTGTGGTACAGGGTCGCGTACAATTCGCCCCACGTCACCGGGCGCGACGCGGCCTCGCCCGCGATCTTGTCGGTGCTGCCGATCACCTGGCCGGTCTTCATCCCGCCGCCGGCCATCAGCACGCAGTTCACGTTCGGCCAGTGGTCGCGGCCGGTCTGGGCGCTGATCTTCGGGGTGCGCCCGAACTCGCCCATGATCACGACGGTGCAGTCCTTGTCCAGCCCGCGGTCGTGCAGGTCCTCGACCAGCGCGCTGACGCACTTGTCGAAGATCGGGAAGTCCTCTTCTTCGCGCAGGAAGATCGAGTTGTTCTTGCGCCCCTCGGCGTTCATCCCGCCGTGCCAGTCCCACTTGCTGTAGTTGAGCGTGACCACCCGCGCCCCGGCCTCCACCAGCCGGCGGGCCATCAGGAGGCTCTGCGGCACGCGGGGCGCGCCGTTTGCGTCCATGAACACCTTCGGGTCGCCGGTGCCGTACCGGTCGATCACCTTCTGCGGCTCCTTCGACAGGTCGAGTGCGTCGGCCATCCTGGAGGACGTGAGCAGCCCGAACGCCTGCTCGGTGAACGCGTCCATCGCCTTGACGGCGCCGGTCGCGTCGGCCTCGCGGCGCATGTCGTCGAACTTGGCGAGCAGCGTCTTGCGGTCGGCGAGCTGGTTCACGCCCACGCCGCGGAACACCATGTCGTCGCGGGTCTTGCCCATCGCGCGGAACGGCGAGTAGGCCTGGCCCAGGAACCCGGGCCCGGGCTCGTTGTACGGGCCGTGCGTGCAGGTGTAGCACACGCTCACGAACGGCGGAACGCTCGGCTCGAGCGGCCCTTGCAGCTTCGCCACCGCGGACCCGAACTGCGGCCACCCGCCGGCGGGGGTGAGCTTCTTCGGGTGGTGCCCGTTGTAGACCTGAATCGCGTCGTGATCGGCCTGGTTCCCGACCAGCGATCGGATCACCGCGAGCTTGTCCATGTTCCGCGCGAGCCGCGGCAGCGCCTCGCAGATCTGGATGCCGTTGACGTTGGTCGCGACCGGCTTCCACGGCCCCGCGACCTCTTTCGGCGCGTCCGGCTTCAGGTCGAACATGTCCTGGTGCGGCGGCCCGCCGACCAGGTAAATGAGGATCACCGACTTGTGCGCCGTGCGCGTGCCCGCCTTCGCTTCCGCGCGCAGGAGGTTGGGCAGCGTCAGCCCGCCGAGGGTGAGGCCGCCGATCTTGAGGAACTCGCGGCGCGGGAGCGTGTGTTCAGAGCGCATGACGGCTCGCATCATGAGGCGTGAGAATACCGGCAGGACATCCAGTGTCCCCGGTCTCGGGGGAGGAGTCAACGCCTTTCCGCACTTCGCGCTGCTTCGTTCACCCCGGGCCACAGCCGGCCGCGCCGGTTGCGGTACAGGTCGCGAGCCAGCACCCGCCCGTCGGCGCGGTGGGGATGGCACGGCCTGCGATTCGTGCCGACCCACGCGAGAGTTTGCAGCGACCCGACCGCGCCGCAGTCGCACACCGCGACCAGCGAAACGGGCCGTCGCCGCGCTTCGCAGGAACCGCCCGCCCCACACCCGTCCCGCCGGGGCGGTGGTATGGGGCGCTCGCACGGAGTGCTCGCACGCAGTGCTCGCACGGAGTGCGGCTGTTCTCGCGGAGCACGCGCTCCTGCACGAGCGCCGCAACCCCTCGGGCGAACGCGAGCGCCATAAGGACTGGTCGAGTTCCGCGGCGGGCTGATTCAGGTGCGTGTGCTCGTAGTCGTGTCCTCGTCCGTGGCCTTTAGCGCGAGGCGCCGCGCCGAGTCGCTCCCGCGACGGGCCCGCCGGCGGCCGATCGGACGTGTCGCGGCCGGCCATTCGCGTCGCCCGCGCAGCCATACAACAGCACCATGACGATACCCGCGATCATCTGGGACGTTGACGGCACGCTCGTGGACACCGCGGCGCACCACTTCGCCGCGTGGCAGCGCTTCGCACAGGAAATTGAGAAGCCGTTCACGAGAGCCGACTTCGCCGCGACCTTCGGCATGCGCAACCCCGAGATACTGCGCAGGTTGTTCGAGCCGGACGCGGACGACGACCGGTGCGCGGCGTGGGGCGAACAGAAGGAGAGCCACTACCGCGCGTCGGTGCGAGCAGAGGGCACCGCGCTGCTGCCCGGTGTGGCGCGGCTGCTCGCGGAGTTCGCGAGGCGCGGGTGGCCGCAGGCGGTCGGGTCGTCGGCGCCGGCCGGCAACCTGGACCTGCTCCTGAGCGTGACGAACACGCGGCACTACTTCGGCGCGGTGATCACCGGCGACGACGTGACCCGCGGCAAGCCGGACCCGGAGGTGTTCCTCACTGCCGCCGCGAAGCTCGGCGCGGGCCCGGCGCGGTGCGTGGTCTTCGAGGACGCCGCGGCCGGCGTCGAGGCCGCGCGGGCCGGCGGGATGAGGTGCGTCGCGGTCACGTTCGTCGGGCACCACCCTTCGGACAGGCTGAGGTCCGCGGGCGCGGATCTGGTCGTCGCCTCGCTGGAGCAGGTCACCGCCGAGCAGGTCGCGGCGCTCGTCAGTGCCGAACGCGGAACCCGCTGAGCGCCGGCTCGCCCTCGCGCTCGGTCGCCGCCTCCGCCGCGATGTGCCCGGCCATCCGCTCGCGCAGGTCCGCGAGAAACGCGTGGACCGCCGCGGGCGCCCCGTCGGCGAATAACTCGACGCGCCCGTCGGACAGGTTCCGCACCCACCCGCGCACGCCCGGGTGCGAGTGCGCGGTGCGGGCGGCGGTGGCACGAAAACCGACGCCCTGCACGTCGCCGGAGTAACGCACGAGTGTCGCCATCACGGTCGCTCCGCGCGTGACATCCCCGCACCCGGTATTCGCACGTCCTGCGGGCGGTCAAGCGGTGACGCCCGGCGGTTGCATCGTTAGGCTGGATGCAGACGCTCGTCAACACCCACCGGAGTAATTCATGTCCGACAAGCCGTTAGCCGGGAAGGTCGCGCTCATCACCGGGGCGTCGCGCGGGATCGGTGCCGCGATTGCCGTCCGCTTCGCCCGCGACGGCGCGAAGGTTGTCGTGAATTATTCCAGCAGCGAGAAGGAGGCCAGCGAGGTCGTCGCCGAGATCACGAAGGCCGGCGGCAGCGCGGTCGCGATCAAGGCGAACATGGGCAACCCGGGCGAAATCGCCCCGCTGTTTCGGGCCACCGTCGAGGCGTTCGGGAAACTCGACGTCCTCGTCAACAACGCCGCGGTCATGAAGCGGGTGTTTCTGCCGGAGGTCACGGCCGAATCGTTCGACGCGCACTTCAACGTGAACGTCCGCGGGTACTTGCTCGCGGCGAAGCACGCGGCCGAGGTGATGACCGCGGGCGGGAGCATCATCAACGTCGGCAGCGCGATCAGTCGGATGGCGTACCCGGGCGCGGTGGTGTACACCGCCACGAAGGGCGCGGTCGACGTGATGACCCGCGTGCTCGCGGCGGAACTGGGGCCGAAGGGCATTCGCGTGAACGTGCTGGCCCCGGGTTCGACCCGCACCGACATGAACAGTGAGAAGAGCGGCAAGACCAAGGAAGAGGAGCGCCAGGAAGAGCAGGCCACCGCGCTGCGGCGGATCGGCGAGCCGAACGACATCGCGGACGCCGCCGCGTTCCTCGCCTCCGATGACGCGCGCTGGGTGACCGGGACGTGGCTCGACGTGTCCGGCGGCATCAGGCTGTGAAAAGCCAGCGCGGCCCCGCCCGGCCCGGGCCGCTCTGGCTGACTTTCGCTGGCGTCGGACGGGCGACTCGGCTATTCTGTACCTAACCCGCCGGTTCGCCCGACCCCGCTGCTCTCCGTCCTCATGCGGTTACACGTACTCCTGCTCGCTGTGAGTTCGCTCGCGTTCGCGGCACCTTCGCAGGCCGCGGAACCCGCGCCGACGTTCGAGCGCGACATCCAGCCCGTCCTCACTCGCTACGGGTGCAACTCGGGGCCGTGTCACGGGAAGGCCCGCGGGCAGAACGGCTTCCAGCTCTCGCTGTTCGCGTACGACCACGACTTCGACTTCAACGCCATCGTGACCGAGGCCCGCGGGCGGCGCACCTTCCCGGCGAACCCGGGGTTCAGCCTCCTGTTGCGCAAAGCGAGCGGTCAGGTGCCGCACGGCGGCGGGAAGAAGTTCGCGGAGGGCAGCCCCGAGTACCACCTGCTGGAGAGGTGGATCGCCAGCGGCACCCCGCGCACCCCCGCCGACGCCCCGAAGCTGGAAAAGATCACCGTTTCCCCCACCACGCGGTTGATGAAGTTCGGCGAGACGCAGCAGCTGACGGTCACCGCGCACTACTCGGACGGCACGACGCAGGACGCGACGAGGCTCGCGCAGTTCTCGTCGAGCGAGAGCGTGTACGCCGCCGTCGGTGCGAGCGGGGTGGTGAAGGCCGGGCCGGTGCCGGGCGAGGCCGCGATCATGGCGCGCTTCGCGGAGAAGTTCGCGGTGTGCAGCGTCTTGATCCCGCTGCCGACGCCCGTTGACGCCGCCGTGTACGACAAGCTCCCGAGGAACAACTTCATCGACGGCTTGGTGTGGGCGAAGCTCAAGCAACTGAACATCACGCCTTCGGACGTGAGCGGCGACGCGCAGTTCCACCGGCGCGCGCACCTGGACGTGATCGGCCGGTTGCCCGCGCCCGACGAGACGCGCGCGTTCCTCGCGAGTAAAGACCCGAAGAAGCGCGAGAGGCTCATCGACGCGCTGCTGGAGCGCCCGGAGTACGCCGACTTCTGGGCGAACAAGTGGACCGACCTGCTGCGGCCGAACGCGTACCACGTCGGCATCAAGGCGACGTACAACCTCGACCAGTGGCTCCGCCGGAGCTTCCGCGAGAACAAGCCGTACGACCAGTTCGTGCAGGAGCTAATCGCGTCGAAGGGCAGCACGTTCACGAACGGCGCGGTGGTGATGTACCGCGACCGCCGCGACCCGGCCGAACTCACCACGCTCGTGAGCCAACTGTTCCTCGGCGTGCGGCTCGACTGCGCGAAGTGCCACCACCACCCGTTCGAGGTGTGGGGGCAGGACGACTTCTACAGCTTCGCGGCGTTCTTCGGGCGCATCGGGCGCAAGGGCGTCGGCATCTCGGCCCCCATCAGCGGCGGCGAAGAAGCGGTGTTCCTGGGCACCGGGACCGGCGGCAAGCGGAACGGCGGCAGCGTCAAGCACCCGCTCACCGGCAAGGAGATGACGCCGACCGCGCTCGGCGGCAAACCGCTGGAGATCGACGCCGACGCCGACCCGCGCGAGGCGCTGGCGAACTGGGTGACCGCACCCGACAACCCGTACTTCGCGAAGGTCATAGTGAACCGCGTGTGGGCCGACCTGCTCGGCCGCGGGATCGTGGAAATGGTGGACGACCTGCGCGCCACCAACCCGCCGAGCAACCCCGAACTGCTCGACGCGCTCGCGAAGGACTTCCGCGCGAACAAGTGCGACCTGAAGAAGCTCGTTCGAACCATCTGCCTGAGCCAAACCTACCAGCTTTCCACGACGCCCAACGACAAGAACGCGAGCGACCTCCGCAACTACTCCCGCCACTAC
>JBJSXS010000230.1:0-2787 GCA_046086545.1 Gemmata sp. | reverse complement strand
AACTCGTCGCGCTCGCGCACCGGGTTGGTGTCGAGCTTCCGCACCACGCCCGCACCGGCCTCCACCAGGTTCGACCGCGTCGGGGTCATCGCGTCCGTGAACCGGTCGATGAAGAGGCCGCCCGTTGGCGCCAGCGAGACGCGGTGCGACTTGCCCTTCTCGGTGAGCAGCTCCGTCCCCTTGCCGACCGTCACGCGGCACAGGTCCGTGCCCGTCGGGCTGGTGTAGCCCGCCGTGAAGTACACCGTTTTGTCCCTCGCGTCCACGCGGACAACGTCGCGCACCTCCCACTCCCCCGTCGTGACCGGCGCGAGCAACTTGCCGCCGGCGGCGTAGTGGTACAGGTGCTTCCACCCGGTGCGCTCGCTCGGGAACAGGAACGAGCCGTCGGGCAGCCAGTGCGGCTCCCCGGGGTCGTCCACCCACGCCATTGTGGTCTCGCGGAACAGCACCTGTGGCCCCGCGCGCGGCTGGTTCCACGTCACGAAATCGAGCCACGTTTGCGTGCGGTTCTGGACGTACGCGTACACCCTGCGCGAGCCGCCGACCCACCCGACGCGGGCGATGATGGTCTCGTCCGGCTTGTACCCGCCCATTTCGAGGAAGTCGGGCTTCGCGCTGCCGTCGGCACTCACCACCCCGATCTTCACCAGCGGGTTCGGGTCGCCGGGCTTCGGGTACGCGTAACTTTCGAGCCGCCCCTGCGCGTCCTTCAGGTCCACGAGGTTGAACTTCTTCACCGGGGCGTCGTCGAACCGCAGGAACGCGATCTGCCCGCCGTCGGGCGACCACCAGTACGCCCGGCCGTCGCGGTTGAAGACCTCCTCCTCGTACACCCAATCGGCTTTTGCGTTCGAGACGTCCCCGGCGCTGTCGTTGGTCAGCTGGTGCACCGCGCCGGGCTGCGCCACGCTCGCCGCGAACAGGTTGCGCGCGTGAACGAACGCGACCCGCTTGCCGTCCGGCGACCAGGTTACGTGCTCCTTCGCGCCCTTTGAGTTCGTGAGCCGCGCGCCCGGCTGGCCGCCGAAGTACGCGACACCGATGTCGTCCCCGAGGTCGACCAGGAACGCGGTGCGGGCGGGGTTGGTGCGGAACGCCGTGCCCCCCGCGATGCGGTCGACGGCCGCGGCGTCCAGGCCCTTGAGCGCGGCGAGCGACGCCTTGATCTTCTCGGGGTCGGTGAACGGCTCGCCCTTTCCGGTGCGGGCCTCGACCCTCAGCAACTTACCTTCCTTCACTTGCAGGAAGTGGTCACCATCTATCCACGCGCCCTGCGTGAGCGGGGCGCCCGCGAAGCCGAACGTGAAGGCGCCGCCGCGCGTCAGCAGCTGCGCCTCGGTAACGGGCTGGTTCGCGCGCCTCGCCTCGGGCAGTTTGGGGGCGGGCCCGAGGGCGAGCGGCACGCCCTTTGTGAGGCGCAGCACCGGGAAGCCCTTGCCCGGGGCGAGCGCGCCGTTGAACAGCCCCCACGCGGTCAGCCCGTCCTCGCTCCGCGGTTCGAGCAGGTGCGCCGCGAGCGCGCCCCGGGGTTGCGCGGTCTTCACCACCACCGTGCCCGCGGGAACCGGGCGCGTGCCATCGACCCACCGCCCGGACACCTCGGTCAGCCGGTGCTTCTTCGGGAACCCGGCCTCTTTCACCTCGACGCCCGAGACCACCAGCCCCGCGACCGCAAGGGCCACGTCCTCGCGCAGCTCCTCGACCGCGATCCCGTGCCGCTGGAGGTTCTCGATCACCGCCGTCTCGCCCGCGGGCACGAGGTACGCGTACGGCACCTCGGCCGATTCGCTCACCGCGACGCGGGCGACAAAGTCGAGCGCATAATTGTTGTGCTCCTCCGTCGGGACGGGCGTCCCGTCCTTGAGCCGCTCCTTGAACCCCAGCACTTGCAGCTTCTCGGGGAACGCGGTCGTCTGAGTGCGGAGCGCGACCTTGTTGCCCCTCTCGGGCTCGACGAGTCGCGCGAGGTCTGGCTTCTTCTCTGCCGCCACCTCGAGGCACGCGGTCACGAACGCGCGCGTACCTCGATGCGGTCCTTGAACGGGGCGTAGCTGTACGACTCGCTCAGCACGCCGACGCGCCCGCACAGGGCGAAGTACTGCACCCCGTACCGCGGGCTCGCGGGGTACGTCTCCCACCGGGTGCGGTCCTTGTCGAAGTTGCCGTACGGCGCGATGTCGTACCCGGTCCCGGCCTTCACCCGCTTGGTGACCGCGGGGAAGAGCGTGCTGGTGCTCCACCTCGCGATCTCGGTATCGGTCGAAGGGTACCGGGGGCCGTCGTAGGTGAGGGTGTACCGGTGCCGGCTGCCGTTGGTGGTGTGGCAGTCGATCACCATCGCCGGGTTCCACGCGTTCACCAGCTTCACCAGCGCGCGTACCTCCGGCGATTCGAGCTTCACGAAGTCGCGGTTGAGGTCGTGCCCCTGCGCGTTCGCGCGCGTGCCGGCGCCCTCGACGGGCCCGTTGTCGCCGGGCCGGTGCTTCGGGTCGATCAGCTCGTTGCCGTCCGCGTTCAGGTTCGGAACCAGGAGGACAACAAGGTCTTTGAGCAGGGGGTGCGGCTTGTCGGTCAGGTCGCGGGCCAGCGCGAGCAGCGCTTCCTTGCCGTCCACCTCGCCGCCGTGGATGTTGGCGAACGCCAGCACGACGAGCCTGCCCGACTGTTGTGCCTCTTCGGGGGTCGCCACCGGCGGGTCGGCGATCACCAGGAGCGGCAGCATCCGCCCCTCGTGCGACGTGCCGAAGTGGTCCAGCCTCGCCGTCGGGCCGCGCCTCACGATGG
>JBJSXS010000229.1:0-4034 GCA_046086545.1 Gemmata sp. | reverse complement strand
TTCCAACGCTCGCGGCATCGGTTTATACGTGCAGCTCTGCGCTGCCGCCCAGTTTACCTGCGTACTTTTGACGGATCGGCGCGACGTGTTCGACAATGAACTCGTCCACTTGCTCGGGCGCGCGGCCGACGAAATCCTTAGCCTGCTGGCCGGCGATGGCGGCGAAGTCGACTCTGGCGAACGCCGCCTCGCGCCGGAGGCGGTCGAGCAACTCAGCCGTTGAGCCTTCGCCGGCCTTCACCCGCGCGGTGACCGCGTGGCTGTGCTGCCGCACCACCTCGTGAACTTCCTGACGATCTTCGCCGGCCCGCACCGCGGCCATCATCAGATTCTCCGTCTGCATGTACGGGAGCAGTTCGCGGACGTTCTTCGCGATCACGGGCCGGTTCACGACGAGCCCGCGCCCGGTTTCGTTCTTTTGGGTGAGCAGGTTCAGCGCGATGCGCATCACCGCGTCGGCCGCGAGGAAGCCTTGCGGGAGATACAGGCGGCGGCACGCGCTGTCGTCCAGGGTGCGTTCGAACCACTGCGTTGACGCAGTGTCTGCGGCCATCGCGGGGAGGCCCGACATGAATCGCGCCAGGCTACACATGCGCTCGGCGCGCATCGGGTTCCGCTTGTAGGCCATCGCACTGGACCCGATCTGCTCAGCTTCAAACGGTTCATCGATCTCCTGCCGGTGCGCGAGCAGCCGCAGGTCGGTGCCCCACTTGTGCGCGCTCTGCGCGAACCCGTTTAGCGCGTCCAGCACCTGCGTGTCGACCTTCCGCGAGTACGTCTGCCCGGTGACCGGGAACACACGCGCGAAGCCCATTTTCTTGGCTACCAGCGTGTCAAGTGCCTTCACCTTGTCGTGATCGCCGTTGAAGAGCGACAGAAAGCTGGCCTGCGTGCCGGTCGTGCCCTTCGCGCCGCGGAACGGCAACTCCTCGGCGCGGCGTTCGAGTTCCAGAAGGTCGATTACGAGGTCGTACAGCCAGAGCGTCGCGCGCTTGCCCACGGTCGTGAGTTGGGCGGGCTGGAAGTGCGTGAACCCGAGCGTCGGCTCGTCCTTCCATTGCGTCGCGAACGTCGCGAGCGCATCGATGACCGACGCGAGCGAGCCGCACAATTGCTGCAGGCTCTCGCGCATAAGGATGAGATCGGCGTTGTCTGTAACGTAGCACGATGTGGCTCCGAGGTGGACGATATCGCCGCACCCGGGGGCCACGTCCTTCAGAGTGTGGACGTGTGCCATGACGTCGTGCCGCAGTCGTTTCTCGTGTGCGGCCGCCCGGTTGAGGTCGATGTCTTCGAGGTGTGCGCGTAACTCTGTTAGTTTGTCGGGAGTGATGCGCGGCTTGCCGTCTTCACCCAGAAGGCCCAACTCGGCTTCGGCCTCCGCGAGCGCGAGCCACAGGCGGCGCCAAGTGCGAAACTTCCGCAGCGGACCCCACCGCCCGGCCATCTCCGCGGACGCATAACGCCCGATCAGGGGGTTGTCGTACACGTCGTTCGGTGGTGTCATGACTTGAATCAATTCTGGTCAAGCGGGCCGGCGGGCCGTTTTTCGGGCGCCCGGTTCGGTGCGCATCGAACGTGCGGCAGAAGCCATAGAAAGCGATATTCAATGTACGATTTCCGGGTTGCGACGCCGCGCCGCGCCGGGCCGCGCCACGGGGTATGCTTCGCCGACAGGAAGTCCGGCGCTTCCCGAGTGCCGGCTGTCGCTTCACGTTCAAGGAGGACGTTCATGCGCACATTTTTGACCCGCGGCGCGCTCGCGGTTCTGGCGCTCGGGGTCGCGCAGGTCGCGGTTGCGCAGCAACCGCCTCCCCCGGCTGGGGTTACTCGTAACTACCAGGACGGCAGCGTGTACGGGCCGTCGGCTTCCTCCGGCTTGCCGGGCGGGTTGCCCGGCTACCCGCTGATGCCCGAGGGCTCTCTTCCGCGGTGGTCATACTACCCGTACCACTACTACCCGCACAGCTACTGGCCGCAGAACACCCCGCAGTGGCCCGAGGCGAAGGGCCACCCCTATGTGCGCCCGCCGGCTTACATGGCGTACCCCGCCTTCAAGGAACCGGGCTGGCGGTACGAACTGTGGACACCGATGAAGTACTACCGCGGCAACCACTTCTGGTTGGACCAGTTCTAGCGTTGCGTCGATGGCAGCGGTAGCAAAGTCACAACGCCGAACGCGATCAACAGAGTAAGCGTTCGGCGTTGTGACTTTGCTACCGCGACCATCGTCTAGTGTGAATGTACGGTCTTGAAGTGTTCGGCCACTTTCTCCATCATCACGTGCCAGCCACAGTCGTCGCAAGGCGGGACTGACGGGTAGCACTTGGTACAGTACAGCGGACCGCCCTTCAGGAACTGCTCGACGCGGGGCCGGTCGGCCGGCAGCGCCCCGTCTGCGGTCCGTGGGAACGGCACCGGGTTCTTGCACTTCTCGCACGGCCGGGCCGAGTGGTGTTCGATGACGTGTTCGAAATGGTTGCGCAGTCCCGCGGGCACGACGCCGGACCCGGTGCAGAGCGGGCAAGTCATGTTGAACTGCGCGAGGATCGCCCGCCGGATGAATTCGCTCTTGTTCGGCAGCGCATCGAGAAAGTTGGCGAGGTCGTTGTCTACCTTGAACGCGACGATCTGCGACTTCTCTGCCTTGTCCTTCTTGTCCTTCGCCATGCGCGGCCTCACGGGAGCATTTTTGTTCATCTTACTCACGTTCGGGGGCAACCTCAAGCGCCGAGGCCCGCGGCGCGGCTAAGCGTTCACCGCGCCGTGGGCCTCGCTGCCGTTGCAACGAAATCTTAGTTTTTCTTGCGGCCCTTCATCTTGGCTTCGGTGATCGTACCGTCCTTAACGGTGATGTCGAACTTCATCCTGCCAGCGGCCTTCTCGTTGCTCAGACCCTTGACCGCATCCTCGTAGGTCATGTCCTTGGCGTTCCCGTCCTTGTCGGTGGAGCTGAACTTGGTCTTGTCCGTGATCTTGTACGTTTTCTCGGCGTCGCCCTCCTTCACCGTCACTTCCTTCTTGTCTTTATCGAACTTGACGAGGGTGACCTCGCCGGCAATCACCAAACCAGCCATGAAGAACATGCAAGCCAGGGACAGCAGCAGTTTGCGCATCGACGAACTCCTGAAGAGGGGCCAGCACTCTGACCGGCGCGACCGGCGGTCGTTCCGCCGGCGCTGGTATTGAAGACTTTTGGGTGTTGCGGGTCAAGTTCCTTCTGAGGCATTCGCCCGGGTCCGAGCCGAAACCCGAAGTCCACACACCGGTGGCGACGTGTTATCATCAACGTGTTCCGACTCGATGAGTTCTGCACGGTGTCGAGGTTCTGCATGCCCCACTTCACGCGCGTCCGACACACCGGGCACCGCGCCTGGGCCGCGGTCGCGGGCCTCCTCACCGCCTGCGCGCTCGGTGGACTGGCCCAACCCCCCGAGGAGGAAGACCCGAAGGGCGGGGTGAAAAAGCGGGTGGTCGTCGAGGACGACCCGATGGCGAAACCCAAAGGCGCCGAAGCCGGGCCGGGCACGTCGCCCGACGTGCGGCTCGACGAACTCGTGCGGTTCGCGGACGAGGCGACGCACCCGTCTGTCAAGGAACTTGTTCAGAAGCACATTTACCCGTTCGACCGGCTGACGACGAAGGCCGGGACCGCGCGGATCAAACCGATCCCGGTCGCGCGCGGCGAGCGCCTCCCCGCGCAGTTCGGGGTTCAGGCGGTCGCGCGCGACGGCCAACTCGGGGCGCCCGAAGCGGTGAACGCGGCCGACGTGAGGCGGATCGAGCACTTCGAAGAGGTCGCACTGGCGGAGGCGAACGCGCTGCTGACCGCCAAAACACCGCCCGCGGGGCTGTCGCCGACCGACCGGCTCGCCGGTGCGGAGCGCGTGCTTGCCGCGGTGCTGCGGTTTCACGACTACGCGCGCGAGCGGAACCTGCGCCGGGGCCGCGGCTGGGACGAGGTGCGGAAGCCCCTCGCGGACCGGCTCCGGAAAGTGCGGCTCGACGAACTCGTGCGGTTCGCGGACGAGGCG
>JBJSXS010000228.1:0-8424 GCA_046086545.1 Gemmata sp. | reverse complement strand
CGGCACTCAGGCCCGCGGGGCCTTGCGGCGGAGTCGGCCGAGCAGCATGCAGCCGAAGCCCACGCCAGCTAGCACGACACCGGGCGGCGCCGGGACTGCGCCACCACCGCCGCCGCCGCCACCACCGCCCGTACCCGACTTCAGAGCCGCCCACTCCTCGAACCCGGCGTTGCTGCCGTTGGGCATCCCGAACGCCGAGTACAAGTAGACGTACTGGTACTTGCTCGCGTAGCCGCTGAACAGGCTCGCCTTGATGTACATGTACATGTCGCCGGACCCGCTGCCGCTGTTCAACTTGTAGTCCAGTTCGATCGTCTTGTCGCCCGCGCCGTCGAGGTCGTAGATCGACTTCGAGTGACCGGAGAACCCGACGTCATCTTTGAAACCGGTCAGGTCGGGCGCGTCACCCAGGTAGATCTGCACCTCGTTCAGCGAGATCAGCCGTGCCGTGTCGGTCGCGGATTCGTTGATGTCGAGGAGAAACTGGAAGTACTGGGTGCCGCCGATCGTCACCGTTTGCAGCGTGTTCAGCGGCAAGGACCGGGTCCAGTTGTTCGTGTCTTTCGTGTCGAACTCGATCTGGCCGTCGGTGTTGTACCCACGTTCGGTGCCGGTCCGCTGGATGCGAACGAACGGGTCGATGTAGCCGGTGCCGGTCGGCTGCGGGTTCGCCTGGTAGAACAGACCGCCGTTGGCTGTGACCATCGAACCCGGTGTGGTGAGATTAAGACTCTCGGCACGAGCCGAAGACGGCAGGAGGGCTGCTGCTACGATCGCGGCAGTGGCCCAACGGGCGGGACGGGCGGTCATGGGGGTCGTTGCTCCTGGTGTTACTCGGGACGCCGGTGTAGGGGGGGCCGGCGAACCAATGTAGGGCGCGTGAAGCGATAATTCGCATTCTCGCAACAGCACGGGCTGTGCCACATCTGCGTTCGTCGGTTGTCAAACGTAAAAAAAATCGCAAGTCGTTGATGCTGTTGGAGATAGTAACGGGAATCTTATTATTAACCGGTCATAATAGACGGGTCGTGCTAATTCTCCCGTTCGTGCGGTTTGCGCTGCGTGAATAGAAGTTTACACCGACGATAATATTGTACGACCGCTAAAATTAGACTATTTTTGGAATTTGCCCAATTATTGTGGTGCATGAAAGGTCTCCTCGAGACCTTGGTTGAGTACGTGTTGCGTTCCGCGCGAGGGAATCGAAAATGCGCATGCCAGAACCAGCGGCAACTGAGGTGCGAGGTCGCGTCGGATCATGACGATTCAAATTCCGGAGTTCGCGCTGGTGCTGCTTGTTGGCCCTTCGGGGTCAGGCAAGTCGACCTTCGCGCGCAAGCACTTCAAAGGGACCGAGGTCCTCTCGTCCGACTTCTTCCGGGGACTGATCTGCGACGAGGAGATGAACCAGACCGCCACGGAGGACGCGTTCGAAATCTTGCATCTGTTGTGTGCAAAGAGGCTTGCGCGCGGCAGACTCACGGTCATCGATGCTACGAACGTGCGCCCCGCGTCGCGCAAGCCGCTGCTGGAGCTGGCACGCAAGTACCACGCCCAGGCGGTGGCGGTGGTCTTCGACTTCAGCGCCGAGTTCTGCCACGGGCGGAACCAGGCGCGGGCCGCGGAGCGCCCGTTCGGGCCGCACGTCACCCAGCGGCACGCCGAAGAGCTGCGGCGCTCGCTCGGCCGCCTGCAGGAGGAGGGCATCCGCCGCGTCCACGTGCTGCGGAGCGAGGAGGAAGTCGCGGCGGTGACATTCGAGCGCTACCGGCTGCCGGTGAACAAGCGCGACGAGCGCGGCCCGTTCGACATCATCGGCGACGTTCACGGGTGCCTGTCCGAACTGCTCGCCCTACTCGCGAAACTCGGGCACACGCTCGCGGAGGAAACGGACGCCGCGGGCCTCAAGTTCTGGCGCGTGACCCCGCCCGAGGGGCGGCGGCTGGTGTTCGTGGGCGACCTGTGCGACCGCGGCCCCGACACCCCGGGCGTGTTCAAACTGGTGATGGACGCGGTGCAGCGCGGCGTCGGCTTCTGCGTCCTCGGCAACCACGAGAGCAAGCTGCTGCGGTGGCTCAAGGAGCCGGCGCGGGCGAAGCTGACGCACGGCCTCGCGCAATCGGTGGAGCAGCTGGAGAAGGAGCCGCCCGAGTCGCGCGCGCGGGTGCAGGAGTTCATCGCGAACCTTCCGTCGCACCTCGTTCTCGATCACGGGCAGCTGGTGGTGGCGCACGCCGGCCTCACCGCGGACATGCACGGGCGCGTGTCGGGGAAGGTGCAGGCGTTCGCCATCTACGGCGACACGACCGGCGAGAGCGACGAGTACGGGCTGCCGGTGCGCCTGAACTGGGCCGCGAATTACCGCGCGCGGGCCAGCGTGGTGTACGGACACGTGCCGACGCTCGCCCCGGTGTGGGAGAACCGGTGCCTGTGCATCGACACCGGGTGCGCGTTCGGCGGCGCGCTCACCGCGCTCCGCTGGCCCGAGTAGGAACTGGTGAGCGTGCCCGCGGAGAAGCAGTACGCGGAGCCCAAGCGCCCGCTGGCCGCACCTGCCCCGCCGCACGGCGACGGTCCGGCGTGAGCGGCATCGGGTACACGCGCACCGGGCGGCGGCTCTTCGACGACCCCGCGGCCGCGCTCCGCACCGCCGTCCGCGACGCGCTCGCGCGGGGCGACTCGTGGGAACAGTTCGGAACGGGCTGGGCCGCGCTCGACGGCGAACTGATGCCGTGGTCCGCGAAGGCGCAAGACCCGCTTGAGCGCCGGTACGCCGCCGCCGGCAGCGCCGGGGCCGCCGCGCTCGCCGAGGTGAACGCGCTGCTCCCGACCGGGACCGCGGAGGCACTCCGCACGCGGTTCGCGGCGTGGGCCGACGCGGTCGCACGGTTCGTGGCCGCGTACCGCGGGTGCTGCTGGCCGGTGGCATCGGTCGCGGACCTCAAGTTCGCGCCGTTCCTCCTGCTCGCCGCCGAGGGTAACCTGCACTTCGACCGCACGCACGAGTGGCACATGCGGGCGCTCGCGGAACTCGCGACCGCGCCGCAACTGCTCGCGACCCCGTTCCGCGCTGTCGATCTGACCGGCGCGGCCCGGGTCGCGGACGCGACCCGGGTCGCGGACGCGACCCGGCGGTGGCTCGACTTAAAGGGCGCCGGCGGGGAAGGGATGGTGGTCAAGCCGCTGGAACCGCTCACGCGGGGCCGCCGGTCCTTCGTGCAGCCGGCGCTGAAGGTGCGCGGGCCCGTCGACCCACGGCTTAACTCCGGCGAACGTGCCGTTACGAGCCGCGCCGGCAAACGAGCGGCCGATGCGAACCGCTCCGTTACAGCCGCGGGTCGTTCAACAGCCCTCAATCCTTTTTCTTCTCTGGCGCCTCGCGCCTGGCCTCCCACGCCTCGGGTTTGCCCTTGGTCTTGCCCTTCGTGTCGATGGTGGCGGTGCCCTTAATGGTGTCGCCGGTGAGCTTGCCGGACAGCTTGGCGACCACCTTCTCGCCCTTGAACTCACCCGTTGCGGTGATCGTCACCTCGCCGTCCTTGAACGTGCCCTCCTCGACCTTCAGGTCGAACTTGCCCCCGGACAGCGTGCCCGTGAGCTTCCCCTCTTTGAGCTCCAGCTTGAGCACCTGATCCACATCCTTTTTGCCCACCTTGCCGGTCCACTTCCAGGTGCCGGCCGGGGTTTCGGTGTCGGCAGCCCCGACGGACGAGGCCGCGCCGAGCGCCAGCGCGATGGCGGTGAGTGCGAACTTCAGCATGGGAACAGACCTCCGATGTGTGTGGCCGACCTACGGCACGTTTTAGCCAAGTTCGCGTCACCGAGGCAAGCCGGCACGAACCCGCGCAGGGCCTCCGCGGACCCGTTATAATGCCACCACTTCGGCGGCGGGCGGTTTTGCCCCCTAATATCCGCGCGCGGCGGGCGAATCATACTTGTTGAGGTGGCCGTACGCCGCAGCGTAGAGGGCGCGATGGGGACGAAGTTCACATACCGGTCCGGGCAGCGCCCGCTCGACGGGTTCACCCTCAAGCGGGGCGTCGGGCAGGGCGCGTTCGGCGAGGTGTACTTTGCCGTCAGCGACGGCGGCAAGGAGGTCGCCCTGAAGCTCCTTGTCCGCGGGCACACGGACGCCGAGCTGCGCGGCGTCACCCACTGCATCAACCTCAAGCACCCCAACCTCGTCAGCCTGTACGACCTGCGGATCGACGCCCGCGGCGACCACTGGGTCGTGATGGAGTACGTGTTCGGCGAGTCGCTCGCGCACGTCATCAACAAGCACCCGACCGGGCTGCCCGCGCAGGTGATCCGCGAGTGGTTCGGGGCGCTGTGCCGCGGGGTCGGGTACCTTCACAACCAGGGGGTCGTCCACCGCGACCTGAAGCCGGGGAACATCTTCATCGAGCACGGGCAGTTGAAGATCGGCGACTACGGGCTGTCGCGCCGCATCAGCGGCAGCGAGGCCGGCGACCTCTCCCGGGGTGTGGGCACCCCGTACTACATGGCGCCCGAGATCAGGAGCGGGAACTACACCGCGAGCATCGACGTCTACGCGTGCGGCATCATCCTGTACGAGATGATTACCGGGCTGCGGCCGTTCAACGGGGAGACCCCGTACGAGGTGCTGATCAAGCACATCACCGAGACCCCGGACCTGACCAAGCTGTCGGCGCCGTACCGGGCGGTGATCGGCAAGGCGCTCGAGAAGGACCCGGCGAAGCGGTACGCGACCGCGGCCGACCTCGCGCGGGCGGCCGAGGAGATGTTCGCCGGCACGGGCCGGGACCCGCTGCCGACCGCGTCGTTCGCGGGGCCGGAGGCGTCGCTGACGCCGCCGCTGCCGCGCGGGCGCCCGGTCGCGCCCCCGGGACCGGCGGACGTGCCGCGCGAGGCGGCGCGCCCGGTGGCGGTCCCCACGCGGCCCGCGCCCCCGGGGCCGCTCACCAGTGCCGCGCGGGACCGGCTCACCGAACTGGCCGCGGCGTTCGCCCAGGCGCCGCTCGTCGCCGCCGCGTGCACCGCGCCGTGGGCGGTGTTCCAGGTGTCGGTGCCGTGGACCGTTTTGGGCCGCGTGTTCCTGCTCGCGACGGTGCTGTCGTGGGCGATGATGGTCGTGGGCCGCCTGCCCCGGCGCAGCGAGAGCAACCCGTGGGGCCGCCGGGCGGTGCAACTGGCCGTCGGGCTGTGCGTCGGCGCGCTGGCGTTCTGGCTCGACGGGTGGGCGCTGCCGACCGGCACCGCCAACGCGAGCGGCCGCGACATTGTCCTGTTCACCAGCCACCGGGTCAGCCAGGACACGTTCGCGACCGCGATGAAGTACCTGGTTTACTTCGGCACCACGGCGGCGATCTTCCGGTGGTGGGTCGCGACCGACCGGCGCCGCCGCGAGCGGGTGCGGTTCGCCCCGATCATCGCCGCGGCGTTCTGGGGCGGCCTCCTTCTGTTCCTGTGGCCGTGGGACTCGACCCCACCGATGGTCGGCGTGTCGGTGCTGGTGATCGCCACGGTAGCGGCACAGGTGGCCAGCCCGTGGGCCGGGCCGCCCGCGAAGCTGGCGCGGCGCTGAGCGCGGCCCCGCCGCCCGCGGCGGCGGGCGCTTTTTGAGTGGCTAGAAGGGAGGGCGGGCTATGCGGAGCGCGCGGCGAACCATCCTCCGGCTGGCGGCGGCGGTCGGGCTGTGCTTCGCGCTGGGGGCGTGCGGCAAGCCCGCGCCGCCGCCGCCGGGCGGCGCCACCAGTAGCAAGGCGGAACTGGCCCGCCGAGAGGCCGAATCGCTCGCGGTCGGTGCCGTGAACGGGGGCGCGAACGCGCAGGGCGAGGCGCTGCCCGAGTTGGTCGTGAACCGCACCTGGAAGGACCGTGCCCTGGGAAAGGCGGTGCTGCCCAAGGGCGGGAAGCCGCCGGCGCCGGTGGCCCCGGCGGAGGCGTCGGCCGGTAAAGGCCCGCCCGCGCCGAAGGCCCCGCCGCGCCCGGGCATCGGGCCCTTGGCCGTGCGCGAGTGCGTACCCAGTCCCGTCCCCGACGTGGAGGCGGAGGCCGACCGGGCCGCGGTGGCCCGCGCGTGCGAGGTGGTCGAGGAGAAACTCGCCGCGCTCGACCCGCCGGTGCGCCGCAGGGTGGCGCCGAGCGAACTGCGGGCCGAGTTCCTCCGCGCCGACAGTCGCACCGTGCGCCCCCCCGACGATGCCGAGAAGGAGATTTACGCCGAGCTGGACGGGCACCAGAACCTGGTGTACGTACAGTACGACGTGGAGGTGACGGCCGACCAGGTGCGCGAGATGCGCGCCCAGGAGCGCGTCGCCGGCGCGCTGCGGGTGCTGGGCGCGCTGGTCGCGGTCGCGCTGGCCGGGCTCCTGTTCCTCCGCGCTGACGAGTGGACCCGCGGGTACCTGACGAGCTGGCTGGCGCTCGGCGCTGCGCTGCTGGCCGGCGGGGCCGCCGCGGCGCTAATCTTCATCTGACGGCACTCGGTTCTCCGTGTTCCGTCTTCAAGAACCCCCTGCCCGCCGGGGCGGGCGCTCGACGCCGCGAACGCTGCAAACTGAGTCCTGGGAAAGAGTACCGAAACCGCTATGACAACCGAATCCGACCGGCTGCTCATCACCCGCGTGCGCCAGAACGATCAGGCCGCGTGGACCGAACTCGACAGGCGGTACCGCGGGCGCCTCACCGCCTACGTGCGGCGCCGCCTCAAGGACCACGCGTCCGTCGAGGACGTGGTGCAGGAGACGTTCATCGGGTTCAGCAACAGCCTGGTGAGCTACGACGACAAGCGCGACCTGCAGACGTGGCTGTTCACCATCGCGGCGCACAAGGTGACCGACCAGCTGCGGAAGATGGGCCGGCGCCGGCAGCAGAGCGGCACCGACGCCGAAGAAGAGGCGATGGGCCAGACCGCGGACGACCGGCAGCGCGGCGCGTCCACACTGGCCCGCAGCGCCGAGCGCCGGGAGCGCGAGGAGGACGCGCTCGGGCAGGCGCTCCGCGACCTGGTGCGCGAGTTTCAGGGGAAAGGCGAGTGGGTGAAGGTGATGGCCCTCGAACTCCTGTACGTTAAGGGCTGGGGCAACGCGGAAGTTGCCGCGAAGCTCAATCGCAGCGAGCAAGACATTGCCAACCTCAAGTTCCAGGCAAAGAAGCGGTTACACGATCACCTCGCCGCAGCCAAGCTGTCGGCCGCGGTGTTCCCCGAACTGTCGTCCGAGTAGGTGGAGGGGTAAGGAAGACAGACGCAGAATCCGTTGTGTTCTTCCCCCCCTCACAAGCTAACATTTTTACCACATTTTCCGATTTGACCGGTCGCCCGGAGTGTTCTACCGATTACGGGTGGGGGATTGTCTGCCGTCCCGCTTACCCGTGATCGCCCCATGCCCGTTCTTACCCGGCCCCTCGACACCACGGCCCCCGGCTCCATGCGTCGCAAGGTGTGGTCGCAGCCGGAACTAAAATCGCACTCGCTGCTGGTTCTCACGCCGGCCCGGCTCGTGGTCGCGCCGCTCGCGGGTTCCCTCAAGCCCGCGGTCGTGGCTGCTGCAGAAACTGCCGACCTGGACACTCTGCTCGGCCCGCTCGCGGTGGCCGTGGACCTGCCCGCGGTGTGCGCCCTGAAACTCGACCTGCTCACCAACTCCCTGACCGTCGAGTACGGGCCGGCGGATGCGTCCAGCCGCACCAAGCGGTTGGCCCTCGTGTTCGCGACCCCGGAGTCCGCCGACGGGTGCTTTGCGAAGTTGTGGCGCCGCCTCGGCGACGGGTACCAACTCCGGCCGTACGCCCGCGACACGTGGGCGCTGGCCCGGGCGCCGGTCGCGGTGCTGGGGGCGGTGCTGCTGGCGACAGCGGCCCTCGCGCTGGGCATTAGCGCCTACGAGGACGGTGCCTCGGAGCGGGCCGCGGCACGCCCGGACACGTCGGCGGCGTCCAAGGGTGCCCCGGGCGGGCTCGACTGGCGCGCCGTGTGTGCGGCCGGCGGGGCCGCCGCGGGCGCCTCGCAGGTGTGGCTGTACCGCCGGCTGACGAGTCCGCCGCAGGCGCTCGAGGTGACCCGCGCCTGACACCCGGAAGGAGCCGGCAGAACTATCGGTTCGCCCTGTTTCGGATTTCGTGCTAGGGTTTGGTACGTTCTGACGGAGGAAAGGCCGTGCGTCGCGAAGACTGTGTCGAGTTGTTCAAGCGCATCCCGGAGGAGTCGCACGCGCAGGTGAACCTCGTGCTGCGCAACCAGTTCGCCCTCTCCGTGGAGGTGGCGATCCGGTTCGAGCCGACGTACCTCGTGTTCCGCGGGCGCGAGGGCGGCACCACGGACGAGGGGCGCGCGTTCTTCGTGCCCTACGAGGAGATCGCGTACGTGCGTCTGGAACGCGTGGTGCGAGTGGGCGAGCTGAAGCGCATGTACGGCGAGGCCGGGTACGTGGACGCCGAGGA
>JBJSXS010000227.1:0-3597 GCA_046086545.1 Gemmata sp. | reverse complement strand
AGACGGCCGCCGGGCTGGCGGCGGCGCACCGGCAGGGGCTGGTCCACCGGGACGTGAAGCCCGGGAACCTGTGGCTGGAGGCGCCCAACGGGCGCGTGAAGGTGCTCGACTTCGGGCTGTCCCGGCCGGTGGACGCGGAGGGGGGGTGACCAAGAGCGGCGCGGTGGTGGGCACCCCGGCGTACATGAGCCCGGAGCAGGCGCGGGGGCTGAAGGTGGACCACCGCACCGACCTGTTCAGCCTGGGCGCGGTGCTGTACCGGCTGTGCACGGGCCGGAACCCGTTTGCCGGGGAGCACGTGATGGCGGTGCTGGCGGCGGTGCTGACCGACGAGCCGACGCCGGTGCGCGAGCTCAACCCGTCGGTGCCCGAGCCGCTGGCCGAGCTGATCCACCAGTTGCTGTCGAAGTCGGCCGACGCGCGGCCGGCCTCGGCCGAAGAGGTGGTGAAGCGGCTGCGGGCGATCCGGGGGCAGGGTGCGGCGGCGCCGGTGGTGTACGTGCCGATTCAGGTGACGGCGTTGCCCGGTGCCAGCGCGTTCGCTGATCTGGAGGTCACCGCGACCTCGGTCGCGGCCGCGCCTACGGCCGATGCCGAGACCGCGAACATGCCCACGCCCGCCGCGGTGCGGCGCAAGCCGAGTCGGCCATGGGGCCCCCTCGCGGCCGGGGTGGCGTCGCTGGCGCTGGTGCTGGTGCTGCTGGCAGGCGTGATCATCGTCATCCGCAACCGCGACGGGTCCGAGACGAAGATCGAGGTGCCCGAGGGCGCCACCGTGACGTTGAAGGGGAAGGACGGCAAGACTATCGCGCAGGCCGGCCCCGGCGCCAAAACGCCCGCCGTCAGCGACGACCCCGATCGCAAGGCGGCCGAGTACATCGTGTCGCTTGGGCGTAGCGGGAGGATCGAAGTCAACGGTCAAGAGCGCGAATTCAGCACCGCGGCCGACTTGCCGAAGGAGCGATTCACACTGAGGCTCGCCCCTCTGTTTAATGTGGCAGCGACGGACGAAGGGCTAACAAACTTCAAGAACTGCAAGGGGCTGACGTGGCTCAGCCTGGATGGCAGCACGAAGGTGACGGACGCGGGTCTGGCGAACTTCAAGGGCTGCAAGGGACTGGAAAGACTCCAACTGCACAGCACTGCGGTGACGGACGCGGGTCTGGCGAACTTCAAGGACTGCAAGGGGCTGACGACCCTCGACGTGAGGGGCACGAAGGTGACGGCGGCGGGGCTGGCCGAGTTCCACGCCGCGGTCCCCGGGTGCCGCATCGCGCACGACGGCGGCGTCATCGAGCCAAAGAATTAGGGGCGGCCCGGCCGCCGGATCGTGGGTGGCCCACGATTGTTCTGCTACACGGCCCGGCGGCGGTCTCCCTCGGGCGGGGCCGCGCCGCAACCTTCTCCCCGAACACAGCACGACCCAAACTCGCAGCAGCCAGCAGCGCACCTGAGTTGCGCTGCTGGTCCGCGCGAACGATATGGTGGAACAAACGCGGTTCCGGTGCGGTTGGCGTTCGACCTGCGGTGCCTGCGGCCGACGAGAAGAGCCGCGAGGGGAACGCGGTCGCCATCCGCGGCTGGCTGGTCGCGAAGCTCGAAATTATTCAGCACGCGGCCCGCGAGTGCGGCGCGCCAGTGCCCGCACGCCTGCCGGGTGCTGCCTTGTTGTTCGAGGTGCCGGCGGGCTTGGTGCGGATCCTGGACAGTGACCTGAAGGCGGCGGCGTCCCCAAACGGGACGACCGCGATCGCACGGTGGACGTTCACGCGTGCGCACCACGTTCGGCACGCGCTCGAGCAAGACGGGGCCCGTCCCGCCGACCTCTCAGGCGGCGATGCGGCACAGCGACATCATCCTGAAGATGGGCGTGTACACCGACCCGCGGTTGCTCGAGGTACGCAGCGGTCGAGACGTTGCCCGCGCTTCCATAGGGGAACGCAGGTGGGTCCGTTCCACCAACGGTTGCGCCAACTCGGTGCCACGGGGGACGATTCGGGTCATCTCGAGACAAGGAATACCAGACTGACGCCGACAAGGACGAGCCGCGAGTACGGGTTGGAACCGCTGGAGATGGCAACGAAAAACCCCCGCTGACAACTCCTGTCATCAGCGGGGGTCAGGTCGGGCCGGCGGGATTTGAACCCACGACCTCTTGCACCCCAAGCAAGCGCGCTAGCCAAGCTGCGCTACGGCCCGATCCGTCCAACACCTGCTTTGTAACCCGCCGGCACCCAAACGGCAACGGCCGGTTTCCGATCCGCCGCGCCCGGATGCGCCGTACCGCGGCCGGTTTCATCGCGCGAGAGCCCGCGTGCTCACTTGCAACCCGCGTACCGCTTCGTTAGCCTGAACGTGAGGTCCACCAACGACAGACTCGCGCGGCCCGTTCTGGTCATAGTCCGCTACCACATCCGCGGTTCGAGGGAACCAATGACGTTCGCACGCTCCGCTGCATGGATACTTCTCGCCGGGGCCGGGTTCGCGCTGTTCGCCGGCCCGGCCCGCGCGCAGCCGGCCGCCCTGCCCAAGCAGGACAACACCGCGTTCACGAAAGTGCGCGAGTACCGCGACATCGGGCGCGGCGGCATCCCGAAGGACGAGCTGAAGGCGGCCCAGGGGCACTTCGCCAAGTTCGCGTCGTACTTCGCCGAGGTGCTGAAGCACCCGCTGGTGTACCGCGCGCCGCAGGAGTTCAAGCCGCTCCCGCCGGAGCAGCGGCACATGACCATCGAGGGCGAATTCGGGGTCCTCAAGGTGCTGGAGCCGTACATCCTCGAACCGGGGGTGGGGGCGAAGGCCGGGGCGGACGGCGCGGTGTACGTGCGGGAACTCGGGGCCGCGTTCGACGCCGCGCTCCGGGCTCTCATCGAGAACGACCCCGAGCCGATCGTGAAGGTGAACGCGGCCCGCGTTCTGGCGTACGTGTGCCGGGGCGGTTCGCCCGCGCACTACGCGACGCTCACCGAGCTGCTCGGCAACGCGAACACCCGCACCGAGATCAAGTACTACCTGTTCCACGCCGCCGCCAACCTGCTGGCCGCCTCCGACCCGAACTGGCTCAAGACCCGCAACCACGTCGCCCAGACCGACAACCCGAAGGTGGTCGGCGCGCTGGTGAAGGTGCTGGACGACTGCGTCACCAACCCGGCGCTGCTGGTGCCCGGGTTGCCGGGCAACAAGGCCGACCAGGCGACCCCCGACCAGCTCACCGTCGTGGCGCTCGTGCGCCGCCAGGCGGTCAAGGCGCTGGCCCAGTACCGGTTCGCGGCGGCGGCCGACGCGGACGGCAAGCCGCTGTACCCGGCGCACACACTGGTCCGCGTCGCGATGAGCGACCCGGCTCTGCTGCCGGCCCCCGGGCCCGCGGACGCGGCCGAGGCCGTCATCGGCATCTGCAACATGGCCCCGGTCGAGGCGAAGGGCGACAAGACCGTGCCCGTGAAGTACAACGCGGACGTGGCCGTCGAGGCGGTCACCGCGGCGCTGGTCACGTTCGCCGAGCCGCGGGCGGCCGACCCGTTCGACCGCCGGCTCCCGTGGCGCACCTATTCGCTCCGCATCGCCGAGGCCCTTCGCAACTGGCGCCCGCTGTTC
>JBJSXS010000226.1:0-2617 GCA_046086545.1 Gemmata sp. | reverse complement strand
CCATCAACCCCGGCAACAGTGGCGGCCCGCTGCTCGACAAGACGGGGAGGCTGATCGGGGTGAACACGTCTATCGCGACGCCCAACGGCGGGAGCGTGGGCATCGGGTTCGCGATCCCGGTGGAGACGGTGAACCGCGTGGTCACGGAACTCATTCAGACCGGCCGCTCGCTGCGCCCGGACCTCGGCGTTAGGCTGTTCGACGAGCGCCGGTTGCGTCAGGCGCGTTACGAGCACGGGGTCATGATCGACCGGCTCACACCGAAGGGCCCGGCGGACGTGGCCGGGCTCCGCGGTTGCACGTACAACGCGCGCGGGGTGGTGACGCAACCGGGCGACCTGATCGTCGCCATCAACGGCCAGTCGGTAGACAACCAGGAGGACTACGAGCGCATCCGGCGCGAACTGAAGCCAGGCGACACCATTAAGGTGAAAGTGGTGCGTTACCCGAATGAACTCGAAGTGCCCGTGACTGTGGGCGGGGTGTGAGTATCAGAGGCGGAATTCATCAAGGAATGCGCATTCCGGGTCTTGACCGTAGAACTAGCACCACGATTTGATTACGGAGTGGTGGAGTAGCGCGAACAACTCGTCCGCGTGGCTGATTTTCGTGAAGCCGCCCGTACAGCAGTAGCGCCGGGGCGCCGCCTGCGCGGTACTACTCGGCCCACGCCAGAGGCAGTTCGTAGTACTTTCGACTGCATTTTTGCACCTCCCCACGGCTGCTCGGAACAGCAGCGCGACCGCCGGTTGTGGAACGCGGTATCGAAAACGCAACCGACGCGTCAACCCAACTCGCACGCAATCGTCCGCGAGTCCGTCAAAAGATTTGTTCGCCAAGCCCGCGCATTTGCGAGAGTGTGCCCGGGTCACGCGCGCCGCGGAAGAACACGTCGAGCAGTCGGTGGAACACCGACCCCGGTGGCGACACGTGCGCGAACAGTGTCGCGCAAGAGTGCAGTTTCATGTCGTCGGGCGAGCCGAAGACTTCCGGCGCCGTCTTACCCTCGGCGCCGAGCGCGGCTTCGGCAATCGCGACGAGTCGCGGTCCGAGAACCGGGTGTAACAGGTACGCCCGCGCTTCGGCCACACTCTTGATCGCGTAGAATTTCGTCGTGTCACTGAAACCAAGCCCCACGATTTGGGGGAATATGTACCACATCCAGTGCGACCGCTTGCACCCGGCCTGCACCTCGGCAAGTGCGGTCTCGTAGTTCGCCGCCTGCGCGGTGACAAAACGCGCGAGGTCGTGCGGGTCGGGTTTGTTTGAGTCGGACATTGGCACGGCCCGTGTTCCGGTGGTCTATTCTTGCATCTTCCGGGTGGTTGAGCAAAGTCAGTGCAGGTTCAAGTTGTGCGACAGTCGCGCGGGCCGTGGCAGGCACGGTGTGGTAGTTCGCGTTCCGAAGCAGGTACACGGCCACGATCCGCAGGCTCGCCAGCACCCCAGGCGCCCGCCCCGCCGCACCCGGCCCAGTCCTCGCCAGGGTCACATCGCGGAGTGTTGCAGACCGCATGGTGATGGCGCAGGGCATGTTGCCGTTCTTGAACCCCAGGCGTGGCCCGCGCCTCTGCCGCAGGCGGTCGAACCGGGCGATCGGCTCGAACGTGGTGTGGCGGACGAGAACCGCGACCAGGCACAGGGCCACCAACCCGAACAGCGGGTAATGACGCCCCCGCCTGTCCCGCGGGTCGCTCAACTCGGCCACAGGTTGATCAGCGACCGGGCCATAATCAACTCCTCGAAAAGAGCTGACCACATACCCAATCGCGCCACCTTCCCCAAGATCAACTGCTGCATAGCCCTGCCGCGGCCGGAACCGTAGTTGACGGCGCGGCCCGGGCTTGGCATATGCATGGCCGAATCCGCGAACATCGAGTAGGTCGGGGGCGAACCGCAATGGCAGCGCGGCGAGTAGTTACGCACCAGCTCCGTGCGCTCGCGATAATGGTGTGTGCGGCTGCGCTCGGGGCCGGCGGGTGCGCCACCGCGCCGCCCCTCGACAACCCCGCGCTGGTGCGGCGGGCCGAGGTCGAGAACCCGGTACTGGTGTCGCCCGGCCAGCCCACGGCGTCCTCGTACCGGGAGGTGTTCGAAAGGGTTGTGGACGTGCTCGACAGTTACTTCGACCTCCAGCCGCCCAACGCGTACGAGGGGCGTGTGACGTCCAAGCCGCGGCTCATGCCGGGGTACGAGCAGTTCTGGAAGCACGGGAACCCGGACCCGCGGCAGCGGCTGCTGGCCACGTTCCAGAGCATGCGGCAGATCGCGACCGTCGAGATCCGGGCCGGGGAGCGCGGCGGGTACCTCGTGTTCGTGGTGGTCGAGAAGGAGTTGGAAGACCTGCCCCGCCCGTTGAAGGCTACCGTTGGCGACGCGCTGTTCCAGGCCGCCCCCACGGTGGACCGGCAACTGGAGATCGTTACGCCCGCGACCAACTCAGCGGGCTGGATCAAGATCGGGAGGGACTACGCGCTCGAGCAGGAAATCCTGAGGCGGATCCGGGAGTGCAAATAGGGGGGTAGTGGTCAGCGGTCAGTAAGAACAGAGGCCGAGCTGCGGCTCGTACTCCTGTCTTTACCGCCCGCTGACCACGACGGAAACGATGGCCGAGCGG
>JBJSXS010000225.1:0-3640 GCA_046086545.1 Gemmata sp. | reverse complement strand
GTTCGACCCGAAGGCGCGCAAAGCGAAACTGCGACTGGACACGCCCGAGGGGGCGTTCGCGGAGCGCGAGGGGACGTTCCCGATCAAGCCTGGCGACCCGAAGAAGAGCGAGGTGTGGAGGCGCATCGTCACCGACGAGGCCGACGCGGTGATGCCCCCGCCGCACACCAACAAGAAGCTCACGGCGGCCCAGAAGGAAACGCTGCGGCTGTGGGTTGAGCAGGGGGCGAAGTACCAGAAACACTGGGCCTTCGAGGCGATAACGCGCCCGAACGCGCCCCAGGGCACGACCCCGGTCGACGCGTTCCTGATCGCGCGTCTCCAGAAAGAGGGGCTCAGGCCCACGCCAGAGGCGGACCGCGCGACCCTCGTCCGGCGCGTGTCGTTCGCGCTCACGGGCTTGCCTCCGTCCCTCAAGGAACTCGACGACTTCCTCGCGGACGCAGCCCCGAACTCCTACGAGCGGATGGTGGACCGCTACCTCGCGAGCCCGCGGTACGGGGAGGAGATGGCGCGGCACTGGCTCGACGTGGCCCGGTACGCCGACACCCACGGGCTCCACCTCGACAACGAGCGCGCGATGTGGACGTACCGCGACTGGGTGGTGAAGGCGTTCAACGCCAACCTGCCCTATGACAAGTTCGTGGTCGAACAACTCGCGGGCGACCTGCTCCCCAACCCCACTAGCGACCAACTCGCCGCGACCGGGTTCAACCGGTGCAACGTGACCACCGGCGAGGGCGGGTCCATCAACGAGGAGTGGCTGTACCGGAACGCGGTGGACCGGGCCAGCACCGCGACCCAGGCGTTCCTCGGCCTCACCGCCGGGTGCGCGGTGTGCCACGACCACAAGTTCGACCCGATCTCCATGAAGGAGTACTACCAGCTCTACGCGTTCTTCTACTCCAGCGCCGACCCGGCCCTCGACAGCAACGTGAGCAACGTCGGGCCGTTCGTGAAGGTGCCCACTCCGGCTCAGGAGGCGGCACTGAGGGCCGCGGCGGCGGCGGAACTCTCGCAGCGCCACAAGCTCCTCGAGGCCGCCGGGAAGGTCGAGTACTTCGACCCGGCGAGCGCCGAACAGTCGGTGCCGGTCACCGTGCGTGACCCGCTGTTCGACGAGTCGTTCCCCGCAGGGGCGACGGACCGCAACACCTCGCGGAACGCGGCCGACTGGGTGACCGACCCGCCGTTCAAGGCGCACTCGGGCCGCCGGGCGCTGCGGCAGGCGAACACGTTCTTCCATCAGAACAACGTGACGTTCGCGGCCCCGCAACCGGTGGCGCGCGCGAAGGGCGCCTTCGAGGTGTGGGTGTACCTCGACCCCAAACAACCGCCCGGTGCGATCACGGTGCAACTCGCGGGCGGGAAAAAGGTCTGGTGGGGCACGGAGCCGACCGCGGAGTCGCCCTACGGGAACGGCTCTCTCGGCACCCGACAGGGGCCACTTCCGAAGCCGGGCGAGTGGGCGAAACTGTCTGCCGCGAACGAGGACCTCGGGCTGAAGGCCGGGCAGCCGCTTGCGTCGCTGACGCTGCAGGAGTACGGCGGCGTGGTGTACTGGGATTCGGCGGCGCTCACCGGCGAGGTGAACCCGGCGACGGACCCGATCGGATCGTTCCGCGTGTGGTGGAAGTCGCTCGGCGGGAAGGTGCCGCCGGACCTGCCCGCGGAACTGAACGCGGTCGCGGCGGGCGGCCCGGGTAAGGAGCACAGGCCGTCGGAAGTCTTGCAACTCCGGCAGCACTACCTCGCGTTCGTTGCGCGGCCCACCGAGGGGCTGAAGAAGGCTCGCGAGCAGTGGGAAGCAGCAAAGTCCGATCACCTGGCTGCGAGCGACGCGATCCCCGGAACGATGGTGTTCAAGGACTTGCCCGTCCCGCGCGACGCGTTCGTGATGATCCGCGGGCAGTACGACAAGAAGGGCGAGAAGGTGCAACCGGGTACGCCGGGTGTGCTGCCGCCCATGAAGCTGAGCGACCCCACCCGGCGCGCCACGCGGTTCGACCTCGCCAACTGGGTTGTGGCGAAGGAGAACCCGCTGACCGCCCGCGTCGCAGCGAATCGGCTTTGGCAGCAGCTCTTCGGCACCGGGCTGGTGCGCACCAGCGACGATTTCGGCGCGCAGGGGGAGCCACCGAGCCACCCCGAACTGCTCGACTGGCTCGCGGCGGAGTACGCGTCGCGGTGGGACACCAAGAAGTTCGTCAAGATGCTCGTGATGACCGACGCGTTCAAGCGGGACGCGGCGCAGCCCCCTGCGGTGCGCGCGAAAGACCCTGCGAACCGGCTTCTGAGTCGCGGTCCGCGGTTCCGCCTGGACGCGGAGCAGCTGCGCGACAACGCGCTCTACGTCAGCGGCCTGATGAACCCTCAGATGGGCGGGCGCGGTGTGAACGTGTACCAGCCGCCGAACATCTGGGAGCCGGTGGGATACAGCGACAGCAACACGCGGTACTACCTGCAGGATCGCGGCGCGGCTCTGTACCGGCGGTCGCTGTACGTGTTCATCAAGCGCACGGCCCCGGCCCCGTTCCTCACCAACTTCGACGCGACCAACCGCGAGCAACTGTGCGCCGTCCGCGACCGCACCAACACGCCCCTCCAGGCGCTGCAACTGCTCAACGACGTGCAGCACTTCGAGGCCGCGCGGGTGTTGGCCGAGCGCGTCCTCACCGAGGGTGGCAAGACCCGCGAGGACCGGCTCGCGCTCCTGTACCGCACTGTGCTGAGCCGCAACCCGGACGCCGAGGAACTGAAGGTGCTGAGCGACGCGCTGGCGAAGCAGCGCGCCCTGTTCGACAAGAACCCCGGGGCCGCGAAAAAGGTCGTTGCCGCGGGCGAGGCCAAGCCGCGCGAAGGGCTGGACGCCGTCGAGGTTGCGTCGTGGACACTGGTCTGCAACCTCGTGCTCAACCTGGACGAGACGATCAACAGGAACTGAGTTGCTACGCCGTCGGTACGCGCCGGACCCACCGGGGACCGAATTCGCGCGGCCCCGCGGGGCCAGGCTATACGAGCCACAACATACGGTTTCCCACAATGAACCCTTTCGAGCTCACCCGCCGGCAGTTCTTCGGCACCTCGCGCCTGGCCCTCGGCGGGTTGGCAATGTCCCTGCTCGCGCAGCAGCGCTCCCGCGGTGCTGATCCAAAAGCTGCGGAGCGCGTACACCCGCCGCTCCCCGGGTTCCCGCACCACGCGCCCAAAGCGAAGGCCGTGATCTACCTGCACCTGAACGGCGGGCCGAGCCAGCTCGACACCTGGGATTACAAGCCGAAGCTCGCCGAGCAGTACGACAAGAACCTACCCGACAGCGTGCGCAAGGGGCAGCGCATCACCACCATGACGAGCGGGCAGTCGCGGCTGCCCGTCGCGCCGTCGATGTTCAAGTTCGCGCAGCACGGCAGGTGCGGCACGTGGGTGAGCGAACTGCTGCCGCACACCGCGAAGTGGGTGGACGACATCGCGCTGGTGAAGACCGTTCACACGAACGCGATCAACCACGACCCGGCGTGTACGTTCGTGATGACGGGCAGCGAGGTGCCCGGTAAGCCGAGCGTCGGGTCGTGGCTTTCTTACGGCCTCGGCAGCGAGAGTAACGACCTGCCGGCGTTCGTGGTGTTCACGCCCTTCTGGA
>JBJSXS010000224.1:0-6488 GCA_046086545.1 Gemmata sp. | reverse complement strand
GAGGCCCGCCAGCACCCGCCGGAGGGTGCGCCGGCCCCACGAATTCGCCGGGCGCACCGAGTCCGTCAGCACCGCCTCGTTGGGCGCCGCCGCCGGCAGCGCGATCAAAAGCGCCGACAGCGGGAGCAGCGAGAACCCGATTACGAACAGGGTGCCGATCAGCCGCACCACGGTGCGGAAGAAGTGGAACACCCCTTTCGCGAACCGCGCGGCCACGCCCTCGCCGCTCCGCGCGAGGCTCAGGTTCGACTCGGGCTTGGCGACTGTGCTGGCCATCACGCACCCGGAGGCAGAGGACAGGGGTCAGAGGAAACGCGGGCACGACCAAAACCTGTCGGCCCCGACCCGGCGGCGCCAGCGACACACCGCGCGTGCCCTCTGCGCGATGCGGGCGCCGCCCGCGCCTCCGGCTCGCGACCGCCGGGCGGCCGGCCGTTGCGGCTCCTGACGGATGGTTACGCCACCCGCGCGAACACCTCGGCCACGCGGACGTTCTTGGCCGCCAGGGCCGGCCCGATGCACCCGGCGAACGACACCGCCATGCCCAGCAGCGGCCCGTAGACGAGCGAGTTCGCCGGCACGAAGAACGCGCCGAAGAACATGATCTGGAACTTCACGTTGCCCAGCAGCCCCCAGGCCATCAGGGCGCTCATGCCGCCCCCCAGGAACCCGACCAGCACCGCCTCGCCCAGCACGATCAGCAGCACGTGCCGGGGGGCGAACCCGAGCACCTTCAGCACCGCCATCTCGGTGCGGCGCTCGCGCACCGAGATCGACAGCGCGTTCGCCACGACCAGGCTCATGATCCCGATCATCGCGGGGACCAGGATGAACTTGATGCCCCAGAAGATGTCCTTGAACGCCCCGAGCCAGGTGCCGATGCCGCTCGACGCGGTCTCCAACTTGATGGGCACCTTGTTGAACTTGGCCGGGTCGTTCACCTTCTGGCTCAGGGTCTCGAACGCTTCTTTGGTGGGCAGGCGCACCCAGATGAGGTTGATGCACTTGTCCGCCATCGGGTGCGCCTCGCCCTTCTTCGGGTTGTTCGGGCTGGTCGGGAACGTGTCGATCTGCTGGATCAGGTAGTCCTTGTTCATGAACGACACGCCCTCGTACTTGCCCTCGGGCAGCGTGCCGATGATCTCGAACTCGAACAGCAGGTTCGGGTAGTTCACCCCGGACAGCTTGATCTTCTGGCCCACCCGCAGGTTCAGCGCCTTGAGCCGCCCCTGGCTCATCGCGATGGCCCGCGGGTTCGCCTTCATCTCCGCGCACGTCTTTTCCAGCAGCTCCTTCTCCTGGCCGGTCAGGTCGTCGAGGCCGTCCATCATGGTGAGCACCTTGTCCGGCTCCAGCGCGAACAGGAACACCATCGTGTCCTTGCGCATGTTCACCTTGTCGGTGGTGCCCAGGATGAACGACCAGCTCATGATGTCCTTGTCGCCGCTCTTCGGGCGCATGCCCGGGGGCAGCTCCTCCAGGCACACGCGCTTGAAGTCCTCGTAGTACCCGGGCGGCATCTGGCTCGGGATCGTGGTCTTGTGCGTGACGATGGCCTTGAAGTTCGCCTCCTTCTCGGTGGTCGCGTTCCCGATCATGTACAGCACCGCGTAGATCATGCACAGCACCAGCGTGAGCACGAACAGCGCGAGGTACGTGAGCGAGGTGCGCAGCATGCTCCGCCGCAGCCCGCGGAACATGATGACCACCACCTTGAGCGGGAACAGCCCGGTCGCGGTCGCCGCAAGGCCCGCGGCCCGGTCCGCCACGAACAGGATCAGGAAGAACGCCGGCAGCGTGAGCAGCCCCAGGGCGATGGCGCCCAGGATCATCCCGACCAGCGCGCCGAACAGGTAGCCGGCGAGCTGGAACATCGAGGTGTCGAACCCGCCCATCCCGCTCATTTCTGGTGAGAACCCGCCCATCCCGCTCTCCGTTTAGCGTCCAAGAGGCCCGAGAAAGGACACCCGCGGCGGCCCGCGGTCAGCGGAACCCGACGGGCGCCGCGGCCGTGTCTAGCACCAGTTGGCCCTTTTCCAGGTGCAGGATGCGCTGGGCGCGGGCCGCGGCCTTCGGGTCGTGCGTCACCATGATGATGGTCTTGCCCAGTTGCGACCGCAGCACCTCCACGAGCTGGAGGATCTCGTCGGCGCTCTTGGTGTCGAGGTCGCCGGTCGGCTCGTCGGCGACGATCAGCGTCGGGTCCGTGACCATCGCCCTGGCGATGCCTACGCGCTGCTGCTGCCCGCCGGACAACTGCCCCGGGCGGTGGTCCATCCGGTTGCTCAGCCCCACCAGGTCGAGTGCCGTCTCCACCTGCTTCTTCCGCTGCTCCTTCGTCAGGTCCAGCAGCAGCAGCGGCAGCTCGACGTTCTCGTACGCGGTGAGCACCGGGAGCAGGTAGTAGAACTGGAACACGAACCCGACGTGCCGGGTGCGCCAGCGCGCGAGTTCACTTTCCGACATCGACGAGATGACGTTCTCGCCGACGTTGATGGTGCCGTCGGTGGGCGTGTCCAGCCCCGCGATGAGGTTCAGCAGCGTGGTCTTGCCGCTGCCCGACGGCCCCATGAGCGCGAGGAACTCGGCCTCAGCCACGTCGAGCGTGAGGTCGCGCAGCACGTGGATCGACTCGGTGCCGCGGGTGAACGACTTGTGCAGGTCGCGCACTTGAACGATGGGCTGCGTCATGAAAAAAGAGGGGGAGAAAGGGTGAAGGGGGAAAGGGAGACAGCCGCCCTCTCACTCCGGCTCGTCGCTGCTGTGCGATTCGCGGAGCGCCCATTTGTCGGGACTGTTAATCATCGCACCCAGCATCGAAAGTACCTCATGGTACGCACGAGACGATTCGGTTCCGCCACGCTTCTGGAGGTATCCGCACTCCACCGCGAACTGTAACCAGGACCGAGTTTCTGCCGCTTCCGCTCCGGCATCCGGGCGGTTCGCGACGAACGCTGCCCCTCCGCAGCCGCCGAGCCGCCGCGAGGTCGGGGCGCGGGGCGAGCCGAATCTGATCCGTCCGCGAGTGCGTCTCTTCCTTCGGTGACGCGCCGGGCGCGCGGAAGATTCGCACCGCGACGTCAAACGCCTTCTCGCAGACGTCCGACTCGAAGGGCGTCGTGATCTTCGCTGCGGACGACCTCCTCGGGCCGGCCTTCGTCTCGCTCTGTCCCCTGCTGCTCACTTCCCCGCCTCGTCGCCCCACAGCAAGTCTTTGTCTCGGTCGAGCGCGAACCGGGTGTTGTACACGGTCGCGGTCACCGCCATCTTGGGCTTCAGGAACTCGCCCGGCTTCTCGTCGTTCCGCAGGTACACGCGGATCCGCACCTTCACCACGTTCTTGGTGTCGTCGGCGATGGGCATGACGCGGTCCACCACCCCGCGGTACTCGCGGGTCGGGTCCGCGTCGGCCTGGAGCTTGCACTGCTGCCCGGCCTTCAGGCGCGTGATCTGGCGCTCCGGCACGTCGATCTCCACTTCCAGTTTCGACAGGTCCGCGATCAGGCAGATGCCGGCGGCCACGTTGAACGACATGGGGCTGACCAGCGCGCCCTTGTCGGCCGACTTGGTGAGGATGGTGCCGTCGATGGGCGCGGTGACCACGCAGTTGCCCACCAGGCGGCCGGCCTCGTCGCGCCGCGCCTTGGCGGCGCTCAGGTCGGCTGTGGCCGCGGTCGCGTTGGCCGCGGCCGTTCGCACGTCGGCCTCGGCCGCCTCGATCTCGCGGGTCGCCGCCTGCACGTCGGCGTCGGCGGCGACCTTGTCCGCGTCGGCCGCCTGCTTGTCGGCGTCGAACCGCTGGTACTCCTGGAGCGAGATGGCCCCGCCGGTCCGCTGCTGCTTGGCCTGCTGAAAGTCCTTGGTCGCGCGCTCCTGGATGGCCGCCGCGCGGGTGACGCGGGCCTCCGCCGCGGCCAGCGACGACTTCGTTTTGGAGACCCGCGCGTCGGCCGACGTCTGCCCGGCCTTCGCCCGCGCCACCTGCGCCTCGGCGGCGGCCACGCTCGCGATCTCGGTGTTCAGGCGGTTCTTGTACTGGGCGTCGAGCAGGGTCGCGAGCGTGTCCCCCTTCTTCACCGACTTCCCCTCGGAGAAGTAGATGTCGGTGATCTCGGCGGCCACGTCCCGCGGGCTGACGGTGATCTGCAGCGACGGGATCACGTTCCCCTTTAGTTGCGTCACCAACTCCCCGGCCGCGACCGCCGCCGGTCCGCTCGGCGCGGCCGGGGCGGCGGTGCCGGGCGCCTGCGCGGCCGCGGTTGCCGGCACCGGGCCGGGCGTCTGGCCCTCGCCCGCCTTCGGCGCGGTCCGGTACGATCGCACCCCGACCCCGGCCCACGTGACCGCGAGCAGCCCGCACAGCACCCACGGGAGCAGCGCCCCGCCGCCGCGCGCGCCCTTCCCGGCGCCGATCTGGTTGTCCAGCCGCAGTTGCTGCACGCGAGTGACCAGGTCGCCGTTGGTGGGCGGGCCGACTTCCGTTGGGGTCGCCATGACAGTTAGCCCTCATTCCCGTTCGAAGGGTTCGGGGAAGCGGTCGCCCGGCCGAACAGCGGGGCCAGGAGCCGCACCACCAGACCGAGCATCTCGCCGCGGTCGAACGCGTCCGGGTCCATCATCAACTGCACGTCCAGCCCGTGGAACAACCCCTGGAGCAGCGCGGCCACCGCTTTCGGCGACGCCTGCGGTTCGGGCACGCTGCCCGCAATGTCGGCCGCCAGGAGCGACCGCCGCTCGGCGTACCACTGCGACAACCGCTTGCGGTAGTCCGCGCGGTGCCCCATCTGCGCCAGGAACGTGAACAGCAGGCTGAACAGGTCGCGCGCCGGGGCCGGCGGCCAGTCCGGTTCCAGGTGCTTCTTCAGCCCGTGCTGGAGGCACTCCCACGCCTGCCCCGTCATCGGCTTCGGGCCGTCGGCCGCCCGCGTCTCGCCGATCATGCGCCGCAACATCCGGTCGTACACCGCGAGGAGGATTTGCTCCTTCGTCGGGAAGTAATACGTCAGTTGCCCGCGGCTCATGCCCGCGCGCTGTTCGATCTGGGCGAGTGAGAGGCGCTGAATTCCGCGACCCGCGATGATGGCCTCGGCCGCGTCGAGAATCTGCTCGCGGCGCGCGCGGGCGACCTCCGACAGACCTTCGGCCGGGTCGCTCAAACCCGGTGTCTGACCCTTGTGCGATTCATCACAAGGGGCTGTATCTCGCTCGCCTTCATCCATCAGATAATGACCCAGAAATCGCAAATGTATTGCTGGGAGCTGTTTCAGTCGAGCAGAGGCTACCTTAGACTGACCGATCTACAGCGTTAACGGCATGGTAGACCATTCGGTCTAAAACTACAAGAGGCTCAGAAAATCTTTGCCGGGTAAAGACACCCCAATCTACCGGAATCTTCACATTCAGGTTTCAGCGCGGTCACCACTCTGAAACGAGTGGCTCTCTTTAATCGGGTCGTCTTGCCGCGGTCTCGTGTGGTGCAACCGCGCGCCGCTGGCGCCGGCCCCGAGCGCGGGTGGCTGGTAACTGAGCGTGTCGGTTTGCGGCCGCGGAGGATACGCTCAGCGGGTCGGACTTGTCGAGTCAGTCCGCGTCCGGTTTCTCGTCGGCCCTCTTCATTTGTCCGGCGGCCCAGAGGAGCTGGCGCGCCAGACCGTGCAGGATTTTCACCTCCTGCGGCGATGGCTGCGCGCGGCCGATCAGGTGCCGGAGCGCGTGCATCAGCGAATCGCCCTTCTCGCCGAACAGGTAGCCGACCGCGGTCAGCGCGTCGTGCAGGTGAGCGAACATGCGGTCCTGGTCCGCGAACGGCGCGACCGCGCGCGCCGGCACCTCCGGCTTGCCCCGCGACCCGTTGACCTGCTTCGACCACGCCTTCCGCAACTCGTAGCAGCAGACCGCGACCGCTTGCGCGAGATTGAGCGAGCCGTACTCCGCGTCCACCGGGACGTGCAGCACACCGTGGCAGCGGCCGATCTCCTCGTTGCTCAGGCCGTGCGGCTCGGGGCCGAACACCAGCGCGACCGGGCCGGCTTCTGCGGCGGCGAGCAGTTCCGGCGCCCGCTCCGCGGCGGTTCCGACGGTGCCCCCGCGAAACACGCCCGCGGTCAGCGACGACGTGGCGAAGCTGAACACGCAGTCGCTCAGCGCGTCGCTCAGGTCGGGTACGACGCGCGCGGCGTCCAGCACCGCGAGGCCGTGCGTCGCCATCCGCCGCGCTTCAAGGTCGCCGGTCGAAGCGTAAGGCGCGACGAGTACGAGGTCGGAGAGCCAGAAGTTGCGCATCACGCGCGCGGCGGCGCCGAGGTTGCCCGCGTAGTGCGGGCGCACCAGAACGACGCGGCAGCGGGTCAGCAGGTCGGTCATGCGAGTGCTCTCGTGGCTCCGGGCCGCGGACCGGTGAGCGGCCCGCGCACGGCCCGAGGGCGACCCGCGCCACCCGGCGGCCACCGGGTCAGGCCACGGGGGCCGCCCCACCCGGCACGAGCCGC
>JBJSXS010000223.1:0-9767 GCA_046086545.1 Gemmata sp. | reverse complement strand
GGTGACGCTGGGCTTCGCGGTCACTGTTGTTGGCGGGCGGAAAGAGTAGATGCCTGAAATGCACCGCCGCGGCGGTGCCGCCCCAGGCCACCGGCTCGGGGCTGACGGGGCTTCTGCTGCTGTCTGTTTCCGCCCTCTTTTTGTTGCCCCTGTCCGCTGACCTCTCACTCCTTCTTGGCGGCGGCGAGCGAGGCGGGCTTCCAGTTCAGCCCGATGGAGACGGCCTTCTCCTGCTTGGCCTGGATCGCCCACGGGGTGCCCTTGTACTTGGCGGTGATCTCGCCGAACAGCGCCTGCGCCTCTTCGGCCATCTTCTTTACCTCTTTACCGCTCTTCAGGGTTTCGGACGCGACCAGGATGTACCCGTCCTGGCCCGCGTCCTTCTTCAGCTCGGGCAGCGACTCGGTGACCAGGTTGCCGAGCAGCTTGTTGTACTCGTTCATGTACGCGAGCCGGGCCTTCATCGACGCCAGCGCGAAGTCGAAGTTGGCCTGCCACCGCTTGCTCGACTCGGTCTTGGCGTCCTCCTTAAGCCCTTCCAGCTTGAGCAGTTCCAGCTCCAGTTCTGCGATGCTGAGCGCCCAGAACTCCTGCTCCTTCTTCACTTCGACCTTGAGCTTGTCGTCGACAGGGCCGGCAACGGTGTTGCGGATGCGGGTGGTGCCGGCCCCGCTCGACCACTTGTCGCGCAGCTTGCCGATGCTCTCCAGCACCGCGTTGCGGAGCTTGTACTTGTCCTTGTCCTTCAGGATCTCGTCGATCTTCGCGTCGGCCGCGTACTCCTTCATGACGTCGGCCGGGAACGGGAAGTCGCCCAGCCCCAACTCGCCCAGACCGGGCTTGAGGGCCGGCAGGTTGAACTCGCGCTCCGCGTCCTTGATCTCGGCTTGCGAGGCGCCCTTTGGCGCCAGCGGCATGTCGAACCGGGCGGCCGCCTTCTCGTTCGGGTCCGGGGACACCATCGCGGCCGGCGGCGCGCCGCCCATCGTCACCGTCTGCTTGCCGCCGCCGCTGCCACCCATCTCGGCCAGGTCGTCGAGCTCGGAGGTGCGCTTGGCGAGGGCCGGGAACCACTCGGCGATGGGCAGCGGGTCGGCGGGGGTGGGCGACGCCTTCGGCGCCCGGCTGGGCGCCCCCACGTACTTGACGGCTTCGAGGAACGCGCTGCCGCTGTACACCGGGCCGGCGAACCCGTCGGGCCGCAGCTGCGTGAACTCCAGCGCGTTCTCACCGGCCTTGCACGTGACGAACACCTGCACGCCCGGGGGCGGTGCGTTGAGCGCCTTGTAAAGCCCCTCGCTCATCGGCTCGGACCCAGGCCGCACCCGGCCCTTCTCCGGGTTGTACCGGCACACGTCCCAGATCACCACCTTCTGGGCGGCCTTGCACTTCTTCACCTCGTCGTAAAAGTGCGACAGGGGGATCAACGTCTTCTCCCACTCCTCGCCGTCGAGTTCGGCTTCCATGGGCGCGAGGTAGGCCTTGCCGTCCTTCTCCAGCGCGTGCCCGCCGAAGTAGATCAGCACCCGGTCCTGGGCGCGGGTGGTCTCGATGAACTTTTGGTATGCCCCCTGGACCACGGGCTTCAGCGGCAACCGCTCGTCGGGCCCGGTGCTCGTGTCGGACAGGACGAACAGCTGGTTGTTGTCCTTCTCCGACGGGATGCGCCACTGGAAGGCGAGCGAGTTGGCGGTGGCCCGCACGCGGTCCGAGCCGCCCGGGGGCGTGGACGTGAGCGGGTTCAGGTACATGTACTTGGTGACCGAAATGAACAGCATGCGCCGCGGGAACCCGGTGCTGCCGGCCGCCGACTTGGCTCCCCCGGCCGCGTTCGGATTTGTGTTGGAACCCGGCTCTTCCGGCTTCGGCTGCTCCTTCTCCTTCTTCGCGAACTTCTCGCTGAGGGCCTTCCCGCCGACGACGCCGCCGGCGACCAGGCCCGCGGTCAGCAGCAGGCACACGCCGATCCAAATGAGCTTGCTTTTACCGCCGCGCCGCTGGTTGTACCTGCTGCGTGGGGGCCCCTTACGGCCCTTCGCGTTCGCCCCGTCCGCGTCCACCTTGAACTCGTTGCTGGGCGGCACCGGGGCGCCCTTCGCGCCCGGCTTTCCATTGGCCGCGGGTTTGGAAGCCGGTGCCGCGGGGGCAGCGCTCGCGGGCGCGGCTGGTTGTGGCGCGGGCACTGCGGGAACGGGCTGCGGGTACGGATACCCGGCCAGAGCCGCGTAGCCCGTTTGGGCCGGCGGCGGGTAACCCGGGGGCGCGGGGTAGGGGTAGCCCGCGGGCGGGCCATAGCCCGGCATTGGCGCGTAGGGGTAGCCGGGTGGTGGGCCGTACGGATAGCCCGGAGGTGCTGGGTAACCGGGCGGCATGGGGTACGCACCGGCGGGGTAGCCCGGGGCCGGCGGGTAGGCGTAGCCGGGCGGGATCGGATAGCCGTTCGCGTCCAGACCCGGGGCGGGTGCGGGCTGGGGGCCGGTTGCTGGCGCTGGCGGCGGCGACCCGAAGAACCGCTCGTCTTCCTCGGTGGGCTTACTGAAGTCGAACGCGTTCGGCTGTGCGGAGGCCGGTGAGGGCGGCGGGTTGGAAGCGGTGTCGTCGGGCGCCGCCCCGTCGGTGGGCCGGGCCTTGGTCCGCACCATCGCGCCGCACTTCTTGCACTTCACCGCCTGCCCGAGCCACTGCGCGGGAATGAGGAGCGTGGTTTGGCACTTCGGGCAGGTGGCCCGCACCGTTGATTCCATCGGTCGCCTCCGGTCCCGCGCCGCGGGAGTGATGTCCTTTGGACGATAGTTTAGCAGATTCGGTTCCCGGAAGTCCGGCCCAATCCGGGGAGCCCACACGATCTTCGCGCCCGGCGCGAGCGCGACGCCTTGCCGGTACACTCCCAAAACGACATTGTGACAGGGGAGAAGACTTCGCCCGGGGGTGACCGATGCAAATCGTACTGATCGAAGGCGACGGGATCGGTCCCGAGGTGACGCAGTCCGCGTGCCGCGTGGTGGCCGCCGCGGGCGTCAAAGTGGACTGGGTGAAGGCGCCCGCCGGCATCCCCGCGGCCGAGCAGTTCGGCGACCCGCTGCCGGATGAGACGCTCGAAATGATCCGCCGGTACCGCGTCGCGCTCAAGGGGCCGTGTACGACGCCCATCGGGAAGGGCTACCGCTCGATCAACGTGCGATTGCGGCAAGGGCTGGAACTGTACGCCAGCGTCCGGCCCGTCAACTCGCTGCCCGGCATCAACACGCCTTACAAGGCCGTGAACCTGATCGTGGTGCGCGAAAACACCGAGGGGTTGTACGCGGGGCTGGAGCACGAAGTCGTCCCCGGCGTGGTGGAGAGCGTGCGGCTCGTCACCCGCACCGCGGCTGAACGGATCGTGCGGTTCGCGTTCGAGCTGGCCCGGCACCGCGGGCGGCGCATGGTCACGTTCTGTCACAAGGCCGACGTGATGCGGCTCTCCGACGGGCTGTTCCTTGAGTGCGCCCGGGAGGTCGCGGAGGACTACCCGTTCTTGCAGTTCGAAGAGAAGCCCATCGACAACGTCTGTCTGGAACTGGCGATGGACCCGTCCGGGTTCGACGTGCTGGTGATGGAGAACCTGTTCGGGGACGTGATATCGGACCTGGCTGCCGGCCTGGTCGGAGGGCCCGGTCCCGGGGGCGGGCTGGGCCTCGTTCCCGGCGCGAACCTGGGCCACCGGTACGCGGTGTTCGAGGCGGTCCACGGCAGCGCGCCGGACATCGCCGGCCGGGGCGTCGCCAACCCGATCGCGGTGGTGCGCAGCGCCGCCCTCATGCTGGAGCACGTCGGCTACGGTGCGGCGGGCGCAAAAATCGAACGCGCGGTGATCAAAACACTGGAAGCCGGTGCCGGCCTGACGCGTGACCTCGGCGGCGACGGCAACACGGCAACTATCACCGAGCAGATCATCAAGAACCTCCAGGCGTAGGCGGGGACGGGGTGTAGTAGGGACGGTACGGGCTAATCACCTCGAGCGAAGGTGGCAGGCCCGCTTTGCGGCTATGGCGGCCCGTGTGCTACCGCCCGAATCATCGTACTTGCACTATCCTCATCGAGATCCTCTGTACTTCAGGCGCGCGCCGCGCGGTCAACAGCGCGCCGCCCCCTCTCTGTCGCGGGCGTTGCGTGCCGCCCGCGGGGCTACACTAACTCCGTCGCCATCGCACGGGGGGCTTGTCGTGGACCTCACATACGCCGATTACTTGGAAGTCGAGGACTTGCTCCGACTCCAGAAGCCGCGCTCCGAGCCCGAAGAGCACGACGAACTGCTGTTCATCGTCGTGCATCAGGCTTACGAACTCTGGTTCAAGCTGCTCCTGCACGAACTCGAAAAGGTGAAGGCCGATCTCGTCGCGGGGCGCACCTACCCCGCGATCAGCACGTTCAAGCGGCTTCGCACCATCATGAAGGTCGCGGTTGAACAGGTCGATATCGTCGAGACGCTCACGCCGATGTCCTTCAACAGCTTCCGCGACCGGCTCGACAAGGCGTCCGGGTTCCAGTCGAGCCAGTTCCGGGAGTTCGAGTTCCTCCTCGGCTACAAGCGGCCCGAGATGATGAACCACCACAAGGAGGGCACGCCCGCGTATGAGCGCCTTATGAAGCGGCTCACCGAGCCGTCCGTGGTTGACGCGTTCTACCTGTTCCTGAAGCGGCACGGCGTGCCGGTGCCGGATCACCTTATGACGCGAGGCCGCGTATCGCCGACACAGCCCGACGAGCAAGTCGAAGAGGGCGTTCTGCGGCTGTACAAGGGTCAGCCCGATCTCGAAATCCTGTTCGAACTGATGACCGACTTCGATGAAGGGCTTCAGGAGTGGCGGTATAGGCACATCAAGCTGGTGGAGCGCACCATCGGGAGCAAGCGCGGCACCGGCGGGTCGCTCGGCGTCGAGTTCCTGAAGCGCTCGCTCTGGCAGCCGGTTTTCCCCGACCTGTGGGCCATTCGCCACCGGCTGTGAACCGCCGGCATTTATCCGCAGATTCACAGACAGAGGGCACAGGTTTCAAAAACAGAACCAGCCGGTGCGGCCGCCGGCACCGTCTTCTGTTTTCAAATCTGTGTCCTCTGTGCCCTCTGTGGATAAAAACTCTTCGTCGGTGATTCGCAACGCGCGGAGGGGGCAATGCGCAAGGTGGTATTCGTTCAGGGCGGCGGGCTGGGACTGGACCAGGAGCAGTCCGTCCGGCGGCTGTTCGAGGCCGCGAAGGTGCCGGTCGAGTTCGAGGTGCACCTGGCCGGGCGTGCCGCCCGCGAACAGGGCGCCGACGCGCTGCCCGAGCCGACCTTCGCCGCGGTCCGCGCCTGCGGCCTGGCCCTGAAGACGAAGTTGTTGCAGCCGAAGGGCGTCGGCATGCCCACCGCGCACGGCCCCAGCAGCGTGCCCACCAACTACAACGTCGCGTTCCGGCGGAAACTGGGCCTGTTCGCGTCGATGCGGCCCGTGCACAACCTCCCGGGCATCCCGAGCCGGTTCACGGGCGTCGACTTCCTGCTGTTCCGGGAGATCACCGAAGACCTGTACACCGCCAGCGAGCACGAGATCGTGCCCGGGGTGGTGCAGAGCTTCAAGATCGTTACCGAGGCGGCGTGCAACCGGTTCTTCCGGCTCGCGTTCGAGACGGCGAAGAAGCGCGGCCGCAAGACGGTTCACTGCATCCACAAGGCGAACATCCTGAAGATGGCCGACGGGCTGTTCCTGGATTGCTTCCGCCGCGTCGCCAACGATTACCCCGAACTCACAGCGAAAGACCTGATCGTTGACAACACGTGCAACCAACTCGTGAGCCGGCCCACGCAGTTCGACGTGATGGTCGCGGGGAACCTGTACGGCGACCTGTTGTCGGACCTTGGCGCGGGTCTGGTGGGGGGCGTCAGCACGACCGCGGCGATCAACCGCGGGGACGGTGTGACCGTGTACGAGGCCGTTTACGGGGCCGGGCATGAGAACGTGCCGCCTGACGTGGGCAACCCGCTGCCGCTCATTCTCCCGGCCATCGAACTGCTAAAGGACATCGGTGAGACCGTGGCCGCGGCCCGCATCCAGAAGGCGGTCGAGGGCGTGCTCATGGAGGGCCGGGTGCGCACCCGTGACATCGGCGGCACCGCGAGCACGACCGCGTTCACCGATGCCATTAGCACGCGCCTGGCGTAATGCGCACCGCATATGCCGCCGCTCGGCTGCGGCCACTTCGCAACGTGCCGCTCCGGGCGGTGGGCCTATAGGATCGGTGCGTCCTCGCTTACCGGCGAGACGCGACTTCACCCATCTCACGCCAATTGCCACTTCGGGTTGCGTCAAACCGCGATCAGTGGTACAGCCCTGTGAGCGTCGGTAATGCTCCCGATGTGGTGCAAGGGTTGTGACAATGTCATCCCCCCGGTTCAGTGTTGTGATCCCGACGCGGGCGCGCGCGGCGACACTGCGGCACGCGCTGCGCACCTGCGTGGACCAGGGGTTCGACGACTACGAGGTGATCGTCTCGGACAACTTCAGCGGGCCGGACACCAAGGCGGTGGTGGACGAGCTCGGGTCGCCCCGGGTGCGGTACGTGCGCACCGCCGAGCCGGCGGCCATGAGCGCGAGCTGGGAGTTCGCGGTCGGGCACGCGCGCGGGGAGTACGTGGTGCTCGTCGGGGACGACGACGGGCTGTTGCCGCACGCCCTGGAGGGCCTGGACCGGCTGGCCCGGGACACCGGGGCCAGGGCCATCCGGTGGGACGCCGCGTACTACACCTGGCCCGACGTGGCCATGCCGGGGCAGGGCGACTACCTGCGGGTGCCGACCGGGCGCGAGGTGCGGGAGCGGGACGGGCTGGAGGTGGTCCGCGCGGTGGCCGGGTTCCGGGAGTTCTACACGGCGCTGCCGATGCTGTACAACGCGGCGGTGCACCGGGACGTGCTGGCGGCGCTGCGGGCCCGGTGCGGGCGCGTGTTCCCGCACCCGGTGCCGGACGTGTACTCCGGGTTCGCCGTCGCGGCGTGCGCGGGCACGTTCGTGTCGGTCGCGGCCCCGATGGGCGTGTCCGGGCAGTCCGGGGCCAGCAACGGGATCGCCACCCTGTTCAACCGGGGGACCAACGCGATCGACGCCGAGTTCCACGCGCTGAACGCGCGGGCCGGGCTGCGGCACGAGACCGCTGTGCCGGACCTGCCGGTGTACCCGCACGTGCCGGTGGCCGACAGCTTCGCGTGCGCCAAGCGGTTGCTGTTCCCGGGTGACCCGGCGGCGGTGGACCGTCGCGCGCTGGCCCGGGCGTGCGTGGCCGGGGCCCGGGTGCCGGCGCGCGAGTGGCCCGAGGCCCGGGCCCGGGTGCGGGCGGCACTGGCCGACGACCCCGAACTGGTGGCCTGGTTCGACACCGAACTGGCCGGCGCTCCGTACCGGCCCCCGGCGCCGGTGCAACTGCGCCCGGCCGCGCTGGGGCTGCGTGACGGGGCCCTGCACCTGGACGCGGCCGCGTTCGGGGTCGCCGATGTGGCCGGCGCCGCGCGACTGTGCGAGCGGATACTCGACTACCAGCGCAGCGGGCTGTCCCTGGTCCGGGTCGGACCCGAAACCAAATCGGTGGAGGTCGAACTGTACGAGAAGGAGTTGCAACTCGGCGAGAAAGAGGCGGCCATCCAAGAGAAGGAGGCGGCCATCCACGAGAAGCAGGCCGAGATTCAGACACTGGCTGGCGCCTGCGAGCAACTGCGCGAGCATAATGCCGCGTTTGCGCGGCAAATCGGCGAGCTGGACGCGCTATTACAGGCCCGGATGCGGGAGCAGGCCGAACAGCAGAACCACATCGCGCTGCTGAGCGGACGGCTCGAGTCGATCGAAAACGCCGGGTTCCGGTGGCTGTTGCGTAAACTCGCGAAGCGCACCCTGAAGGGTATCGGGATCCGGCCCCGCACGGCGCGCCGTTAGTACCCGACCGCGGCCCCGTCCTTGCGCGCCTCGGTGCCGCCGTGCAGCACGCCCGTGTTCGGGTCGATCAGGATTCCCTGATACCCCCCCCCGTTCACCTTCACCCGCTCTACGACGTGCCCGCGGCGCTCGAGTTCCTTCACCACGTCGTCCGGGATACCGACCTCAGCCTTGACGGTTCCGCCCCCCGCCTTTTCCGGGGTGCCGGTCGGGGTCGCGCTGCCGGCGTGCTCCACCCGCGGCGCCTCGCCCGCGGCTTGCACGTTCATCCCGAAGTCGATCAGGTTCACCAGCACCTGGGCGTGCCCCTGCGGTTGCATGTCGCCGCCCATGACGCCGAACGTGAACCACGGCTTCTCGCCCCGGGTGACCATCGCGGGGATGATGGTGTGGAACGGGCGCTTGCCCGGTTCGAGACGGTTCGCGTGGCCCTCGTCGAGCGCGAACAGGCACCCGCGATTCTGTATGCCGAACCCGGTACCGGGCGCCGACAGGCCCGAGCCGAACCCGCTGTAGTTGCTCTGAATGAGCGACACACAGTTGCGGTCCTTGTCCACTACCGTCAGGTAGATCGTGTCCGAGGTGCCGAGTTTGGGGTCGCCCGCGGGCACATCGCTGAGCGCCTTCTTCGGGTCCAGGAGCTTCGCGCGCTTGGCGGCGTACTCTTTCGAGATGAGTTCCGCGACCGGCACCTTTGCGAACACAGGATCCGCGTAAAATTTGGCCCGGTCCGCAAAGGCGAGCTTCTTGGCCTCCACCAGCAGGTGCCAGTAGTCCGGCGAGTTCGGCCCCATCTTCTGTACGTCGTGCGGTTCGAGCAGGTTGAGCATCTGGAGCGCGGCGATGCCCTGACCGGGCGGCGGCAGCTCCCACACGTCGTACCCGCGGTAGGTCGTTTTGACCGGTTCGACCCATTCCGACTTGTGGTCGGCGAAGTCCTTCGGGGCGAACAGGCCGCCGACTTTGTCCGACAGGGCAAGGATCCTCTCCGCGATCTCGCCCTTGTAGAACGCGTCGCGGCCCTTCTCGGCGATTGCGCGATAAGAGTTCGCCAGCGCCGGGTTCTTGAACACCTCGCCCGCGTGCGGCGCCCGGCGACCCTTTCCGGCGCCGACCAGGAACGTCTGCCGCATCCCGGGGTCGCTCATGCGCTCAGCGGACTTCCAGTGTCCCGCGATCACCTCCGGCACCGGCACGCCCTTTTCCGCGTAGTCGATGCTGGGAGCGAGCAACTCCTTGAGGGCCTTCGTGCCGAACCTGCGGCGCAGCTCGTCCCACCCGTCCACGCACCCGGGCACCGACCACGACAGCGGGCCGCTGGCGGGAATGTCCGTGAGTTTCCGTTCCTTGAAGTACGCGAGCGTCGCCCTGCCCGGAGCGCGCCCGCTGGCGTTGAGGCCGTAGAGCTTCTGCGTTTTGGCGTCGTACACGATGGCGTACAGGTCGCCGCCGATGCCGCACGAGGTCGGCTCCATTAGACCCATCGCGGCGCTGGTGGCTACGGCCGCGTCCACCGCGTTCCCGCCACGCTTCAGCACGTCCAGACCGACTTGTGCCGCGAGCGGGTGGCTGGTGGCGACCATGCCGCTGTTCGCGACGGTGACCGAGCGCCCGGCCTTGCCGGCGACCGGTGTCGGGCGCTCCGCGGGGAGGAGCGGTGTCACGGCGAGACCGAGTGCGGCGGCGCAGAGCGAGCGGGTGAGCATGGCGTCCTCGTCGGACAGGCTCCCCGCCCGCCCCTGTTTCAAATGACTGGCTGGAAGCCGGCCTCACCTGGGTGGCGGCACCTGCTCCTTCGCCCGAAGGTACGCGACGAGGTCGCGCACCTC
>JBJSXS010000222.1:0-3249 GCA_046086545.1 Gemmata sp. | reverse complement strand
GCTGGGCGAGCCGCTGCCGGACGTGCCGCTGTGCCGGGGGTGGCGCGCGAAGGCCGTCCTGCCCGAGTTGCTCGCGATCCTGTCCGGGGAAACGGCCATCCGCGTGGCCGATGCGAGGTCGAAGGACCCACTCGAGTTAGTGGAACTGGAACCCGAAGAAGACGAAGGGTCCGAGCCCCTCGACGGACCCGGTGGCAACGACGCGGGGCCCCCGTCGGACGAGGCGCCCCCTTCCGCCCCCCGGGGCGGGGCGGTGTAATAGCGGCACGCCCGGCCCCGGGGGTTCGCATCCGCTGCTGGAGAACCCGTGAGCAACATGCTGAAGTGTCCGAACCCGAGCTGCCCGTATGCGTTTGACCCTTCGCGGGTGCCGACGGGAGTTGTACTCAGCTGTCCGCGTTGCGCGATGCAGTTCACCCTGGGCCCGCCGGCCGCGCCGGGGTACGCGCCACAACCGTCGAACACCGATTTCGAGGCGGTCGGGCGTACCGCGACCGAGGACCGCGACCCGGACGAACCGCTCCCCGGGCGGCGCACCAGCACCTACCAGGTCGCGATCCTCACCGGCATCGCGGCGGTTCTCATGGCCGGTACCGCTCTCGCCATCGTTGCCAAACTGGTACTCAAAACGCGCGGGGGCGGCCGGTCCGGTGAAAGCGTGCTGCGCGACAAGGACCGAAACATTAACATCGACGCCCTGCCGGTCGGGTGGACGCAGGACGAGACGACCCGCCAGAAGATCGGTACGCCCTACGCCTACGGGTTCCGTCGTGAAAACCCCGAGGCGTACCTGCTGTTCGGCGCGATCGAGTACGGCAAGGGGCGGTCGCCCCGGGCGAGCGAGATGCGGCGCGACCTGGAACTGCCCATGCGCAAGCTGTTCACCAAATACGAGGAAGAGCTGCCGCCGGAGTCGAGTTGGCTCGGGCAGCCGATTCGCGAGCGCCAGGGGTTCCGGTTCCGCGCACCCTCGGCCGATGGTCTCATCTGGCAGGGCGAGGCGTACACGGTGCAGACGAGGGGTATGGCTTACTTCTGGCTCAACTGGTGCTCGGAGGGCGACTTCGACGCCATGAAGGACGAGTTCACGAAGTGTCGCTCCAGATTCCAGCTGCTCGACGACCGCAAAGACTGGCGCGAGAGCGTGCCCAAGGAGATCGACTACAAAGGCGCGACTGTGCCCTACACGTTCGGCGACGCGGAGGACATCTGGGTCGAGCAGAAGGACACCGACGTCGAGCCGTACAAGAAGCTGAACCCAGACCTGGACCGGTGGCTGCGCATCAACCACACCCCGCGGACGGACCGTCGGGCGCTGTCGGACGATGCCGACCTTCGCGTGTACCTGCTCGACGGCACCAACGATCCGCTCGGCCGGGCCCGAGAATACGTCGAGGGGCTCTGGACGGACCACATCAAGAACTCGGGCGGCACACTACCGGCACCGACCTTCGCCGAACTGACCGACGAGGTGCAAGGCGACTCGCTCCCCAAGGGCGCAACCCCGGTGGTGCGGCTCGCGAGCCGGGTGGTGGACCCGGCCAACCCGAAGAAGGTGCTTGCCTCGTCGGAGTCGCGACTGATCGTGGTCTCGGGCGCCCGTATCGGCGACAGGACGGTTGTGCTGCACTGCTGGTGCGAACTGGCGAAGCGTGAGGTCTTCGAGGCGCGGTTCGTGCAAATCGCCTCGTCCTTGCGTTGAGTTACGGTTGTACGCTGGGTACGACGCTCGGCACCAGTTCAGACCCGGCACCCGGAGGGCGGGCCGGTTGCCCCTTTGGCGAGCGCGGCTCGGCGGGTCGCTCGGGGGGGTGCAACGCCTGACCGCGGAGGCGCAGCGCGTCGGCCGCGTTCAGGATGTCGTCAGTCCGGGTCTGCGTGGCCTCGAACAACTCGAAGTACTGTTTCCGAGTGTCGCGGACGCGTAACGGCCATAGGACCTCGACGAGGAAGTCGAACGGCGGGTAGGCGTACCACGGCGCTGCGACGCGCACACGCTTTTCGACCGTTTCGTACCCGGGGTGAACGAGCTTGATGGTATAGTGGCCGTAGTATTCGAATGAGGCGTGCGCGGGTGCCGCGCCGACGGGCCGGTTGTCGATGAACACCTGGGCGCCGGGCACGTTGGACTCGACTACGAACCGGCGGTCCACCCCGCCGCAACCGGCGGTGAGGATAACGGCGAGTGCTGCCAGCCGCCCGGGTCGCGCCGTCGTCATCCGGTCCCCCCGTTCCACTAGGCGCCGGCCGTAATGGTGCCCGCGTGGTGCCCGCATAACGGCTCGCGCCGCGGGGGTCAACGTCACTCGAAGCTGCTATTTTCTTCGCGCGGGGCGGAAATGCACTTGGCGATGCTGTAAGCTGATTGCAGTTGAGTTGTTGTGAGGTGCCTCGTGTCGGCGTTTGTACAGCTGCAATTCGCCGCGCTGACGGACGTGGGCGTCAAACGCAGCCACAACCAGGACGCGTGCGCCGCTCAGCCGGCGGTGGACGCCGCCGTGTACGAGGCCCAGGGTCATGTGTTCGTCGTGGCCGACGGGATGGGCGGCCACGCGGTCGGCGAGAAGGCGAGCGAGAAGGCCGCCCGCGACATCCCGTTTCTGTATCTCAAGCACGCTAAGGACGGCATCATTCCGGCCATCCGCCGCGCGTTCCAAGAGGCCAACGCGGGCATCTACGCCATCGGCCAGCAGAACCCGGAGTTCCGCGGCCTCGGCACCACCAGCACCGCACTCGTGCTGCGCCCCGAGGGGGCGTGGCTGGGGCACGTCGGGGACAGCCGCGCGTACCGCATCCGCAACGGTCAGGCCGAACAGCTCACGTTCGATCACTCGTGGGTGTGGGAGATCGCCCGGCGCCAGGGAGTGGACCCCGACGAGCTCGGCGACTTCAAGAAGAACGTAATCATTCGTTCTCTCGGCCCGGACTCCGAGGTGGAGGTTGATATCGAAGGGCCGCACCCGGTCGAACCCGGGGACGCGTTCCTGTTGTGCAGCGACGGGCTCACCGGGGTGGTCAACCCGCAGGAGGTCGGCGCTGTCGTGACCGCGATGCCGCCGACCGACGCGGCCCGATTCCTGGTGCAACTCGCGAACCTCCGCGGCGGCCCCGACAACATCACCGTGCTGATCGTTAAGGTGGCCAGCGAGCCCGGCAATAATGCGACCTCTCCCGGCGCGCGCCGCGGCCTCCTCCGAACGCTGTGGCGGGCGTGGAACCGACGGGTCAAGTGGCCGTTTACGGTCCTCG
>JBJSXS010000221.1:0-2777 GCA_046086545.1 Gemmata sp. | reverse complement strand
CGAGACGGCGGAACGCCTTGAGCAGCTTCGCCACGTCATCGAAGTGCAGCCCGGTGGTGGGCTCGTCGAGCAGGTACAGCGTCTTTCCGGTGCTTGGGCGCGCGAGCTCCGCCGCGAGCTTCACACGCTGCGCCTCGCCGCCGGACATCGTGGGTGCCGGCTGCCCGAGTGCCATGTACCCGAGGCCGACGTCTGACAGCGTCTGGAGCACCTGGCGGATCTTGGGGATGTTGTCGAACAACTGCAGTGCGTCGCCGATCCGCATGTTCAAAACGTCCGCGATGCTCTTGCCGTGGTACTGGACAGCGAGCGTCTCGGGGTTGTAGCGGGTGCCGCGGCAGGTGTCGCATTCAACCCACACGTCGGGCAGGAAGTGCATCTCGATTACTTTCTGACCCATGCCCTCACACGCTTCGCACCGCCCACCCTTTTGGTTGAAGCTGAACCGCCGCGGGTGGTACCCTCGGACCTTAGATTCTGGCAAGCGCGCGAACATCTCGCGGATCAGGTCGAACACGCCGGTGTAGGTCGCGGGGTTGCTAGACGGCGAGTTGCCGATAGGGTCCTGATCGACGTTGATGATCTTGTCAACGTGATCGAGACCGACAATTTCGTCGTGCGCCGCGCCCGCTGTGCGTGCCCGGTGGAGTTTGCGCGCGAGCGTGTTGTAAAGCACCTCGTTGACGAGCGAAGACTTGCCCTACCCGCTGACCCCGGTCACCGCGATGAACGCACCGAGCGGCAGGTGAACGTCCACGTTCTTGAGGTTGTGCTGACGCGCGCCGATGATGCTCAGGGCCGCGCCGGCCGGTGCGAGCGCGGCGACCGCTTCTGCAGTCAGACCTGCACCCCGGTTGCCTCCCGCCAGCCAGGCAGAGGGAGACGCCTGGCTTGTTGTGCTAGTGGGTCCCGACTTCGGCTTCTTCCTGCTCCCACCTGTAGGGAGAGGGCAGGGGGGGGCGTTATGCGCGCCTGCCGCGCGGCGGTTCGTCGGCACCGGGATCGCGAGCCTGCCGCTGAGGTATCTGCCCGTGAGCGATTCCTCTTCTTTTGCGACCTGTGCGGGCGGGCCGCTCGCGGTGATCTCGCCGCCGCGGTCGCCGGCGCCAGGACCGAAGTCAAGTAAGTGATCGGCAGCCGCGATCACCTCGCGGTCGTGTTCCACCACCACCAGCGTGTTGCCCAGGTCGCGCAACCGATGAAGCGCTTGGAGGAGGCGTTCGTTGTCGCGGGGGTGCAGCCCGATTGTCGGTTCGTCGAGAACGTACAACACGCCCGTCAGCCCGCTGCCGATCTGCGAGGCGAGACGGATCCGCTGCGCTTCGCCGCCGGAGAGGGTTGGCCCCTGCCGCCCGAGGGTGAGGTAATCGAGGCCCACGTCTACGAGGAATTTCAGGCGCGAGTTCACCTCGCGCAGCACTTCGCCGGCGACCTGTCGGTCGGCCCTGGCGAGCTTCAGGCCGTCGAAAAAAACAAGGTTTTCCGCCAGCGGCTTCGCACACAACTCGCCGAGCGTAAGGCCCGCAAAGCGCGTGGCCGCGGCGTCGGGCCGGACCCGTGCCCCGCGGCACGCGGAGCAGGGCACCTCATCGACCAGATGATCGAGGCGCTGCCGGTACTGCCACGATACTCGAGACGCCTCGTCCACCGCCGGGAACAGGCCCTTGTATTGGAACCGCGGAGTGCCGGGTGCCGAACTCGGTAGGGGACCGGGCGCCTTTTTGCCTCTGGGCTTTGGCTCCGCACCCCGCGCGCCGCGCTCGGCGCCGAGTTCAACCCAGGCCTCCCCGGTGCCGTGGAGCAGCGCGCGCTGGTGCGAAGGGTCGAGGGTCGCGAACGGCGCGTCGAGTGAGAAACCGACGTGTTTGGCGAGCGCCTCTGCGAACGGGAGCCACGCCGAACCGTTCGCGAGTGACGGCCACGCGCTCACCGCACCGTCGCGGAGCGATAGTTTCGTGTCGCCCAGGAGCAGGTTCGCGTTCGCGCCGCGCTGGAACCCGAGCCCCTCGCACGTCGGGCACCACCCGAGCGGACTGTTGAACGAGTAGTTGTGCGGGTTCAACGGCTCGAAGCTGATGTTGCAGCGCTCGCACGCGAGGTGCTGAGAGTACCTCTCCACCTTCCACTTTGTCTCATCGACGTCGGCCTCGACGTACGCGATGTGCATGACCCCGCGGCCGAGGTCGAGCGACTGCTCCACGGCCTCAGTCAGGCGGGTGCGCGTCCCGGGCTTCACCACGTTGCGGTCCACGACCACTTCGACGGTGTGCTTGCGGCGGTGGTCGATTTCGGGCGGCGCGTCGATGGTGTAGCTCTTGCCGTTCACCCGCATGCGCGTGTAGCCCGCGCGCCGGACCTCCTCGAACAGTGCGTCGTACTTCTCCTTACCCTTGCGCTCGAGCGGCGCCATGATGTAGAGCTTGGCGCCCTCGGGCAGCGACAGCACCTTGTCCACGATCTCGTCCGCGGTTTGCGTTCCGACGGGGCGCCCACAGCCGTAACAGTGACGCTGCCCGAGGCGCGCGTAGAGGATGCGGAGGTAGTCGTAGATCTCGGTGACCGTGCCCACCGTGCTCCGCGGGCTCTTGCTGGTGGTCTTCTGCTCGATGCTGATCGCCGGTGAGAGGCCGGTGACGTGGTCCACTTTTGGCTTTTGCACCTGCCCGAGGAACTGGCGCGCGTAACTGGAGAGCGATTCGACGTACCGGCGCTGGCCCTCGGCGTAGATGGTGTCGAGCGCGAGGGACGACTTTCCCGAGCCGGACGGGCCGCAGAAC
>JBJSXS010000220.1:0-3663 GCA_046086545.1 Gemmata sp. | reverse complement strand
CCGCAGCGCGAGCGCCGCGGCCCGCCCGCCGGCGGCGGCCGCCGCGCAGGTGCCGAGCGGCACCACTCGCAACACCGACTGCGTGGCGGCCCGGGCGCTCAGCGCCGCGGAGTACGCCGCGCCCAGGAGCGCCCGCCGGGCCGCGGTCGCGGGCGTGCGGTTGCGCGCGAACGCGGCGTCCGCGGCCACCAACAGGTCGCGCGCGGCACCGACGGACGCGCCCAACTTTTCGCCCGCGGCGCTCGCTTCGCTCTCACTCGCCCGCCCGTCGGCGGCGCGCTCGGCCACCGCGACGGCCGCGCGGCACTGGTCGTCCGGGAACAGGCCGTCGGCGCGCCGGCAGCACGCGCACGCGAACAGCCGCAACTTCCGCCGGCTCGCGCGGCGCCCCAGCGCGTCGAGCATCGCGCCGGGCTCGCCGCACGCGCGCCACTGCGCCTCGGTCACGGGGTCACTCCTTCGCGCGCCCGGCGCCCGCGCCTTCGGCCCGCGCCGCGGCAGCGGGGGCCGGCGGATCGGGCGCGGCGTCACCCCAGGCGGTTCATTTTCACCGCTCCGCCGACGACGGCCGCCACCGCGCGGCCGGTCAGTTCGGCGCCGTGGAACGGGGTGTTCAGGCTCTTCGACTTCGAGCGCGTCTTGTCGAAGGTCCATTTCACCTTCGGGTCGATCACGGTTACGTCCGCGGGGCGCCCGACTTGCAGCGTGCCGCGGTCGATGCCCAGCACCGCCGCCGGGTTGCACGTCATCTTGGCGAGCATGCGCGGCCAGCTGAGGTGGCCCGGCTCGATCAGGTGCGTGATGCACAGCGGGAGGAAGGTTTCCAGCCCGAGGATGCCGTTCGGCGCCTGATCCAGTTCGCGCTCCTTCTTCTCGGGCGCGTGCGGGGCGTGGTCCGTTGCCAGTACGGTTAAGGAGTCGTCACGCAACCCTTCGAGGATCGCCTGCCGGTCGGCCTCGGTGCGGAGCGGCGGCGACATCTTGTAGTTGCTGTCGAACGTCCGCAGCGTTTCGTCCGTCAGGATGAAGTGGTGCGGGCACGCCTCGCCGCTGATCCAGAACGACGGCTTGCCCGCGGCCTTCAGCTGCCCGGCCCGCTTGCGCCCCTGCCGGATCAGGTCCACGCCGCCGGCGGTCGAGACGTGCAGAATGTGAACCTTCCCGCCGGTCAGCTCCGCGAGCACGATGTCGCGGTAGATCATGATGTCTTCGGCCACCCCGGGCATCCCGCGCAGCCCGAGCTGCATGCTCACGAACCCCTCGTTCATCACGCCGCCCTGCGTGAGTTCGAGGATTTCGGCGTGAACCAGCACCGCCTTGTCGAACATCTTGCAGTACTCGAGCGCCCGCCGCATGATCTCGGCCGAGTACACCGGGGCGCCGTCGTCGGTGAACGCGACCGCGCCGCCCTCCGCCAGCCCGCCGAGTTCCGCGAGCTCCTTCCCGGCGCGCTCCTTCGTCACGGCCCCGATCGGGAACACGTTGCAGAAGCCCGCGCGCTGCGCCTGATGAATGACGAACTCGACCGCCATGCGCGTGTCGAGCGCCGGTTCGGTGTTCGGCATGCACGCGACCGACGTGACGCCGCCCGCGACCGCGGCCTCTGTGCCCGTGGCGATGGTCTCGTCCTCCTCGCGCCCGGGCTCGCGCAGGTGGACGTGCATGTCAATGATGCCCGGCGACACGATCAGCCCGGTGCAGTCGAGCGTCTGCACGTCACCGGCGGTGCCCGAGGGCTTCGCGCCCGTGCCCGCGATCACGCCGCCACTCAGCCACAGGTCGGTCACCTGGTCGAAGTCGCGCGACGGGTCGATGACGCGGCCGTTGCGGAGGCAGAGAGCGCTCATGTGACACTCGTTCCCTGGGGTCGGTGCGGGCAATGGGGCAGAGCTCGTCAGTGCCGCCCGTCTGTTGGACCCGCAGCTCCCGCCACGCGTCGCTGCGGACTTCGGATCGGCGGCCCTCGGCCCACCTCGGGTTCGCTTCGCCGCGCGGGCGCCGCCGGCGCGTGCCCGACCATCGGGGCGGTGAGCAGTTGGTTGTCGAACTCCTGGGACATGATCCGGTCTGCGCCCGGGAGTGGCTGGTGTCTGAACTCGTGCGCCAGCGTCCCGACCGGGTTCGTCGGGCCGGTACACGCTTCCTCATTTCAACGAATGAGTTCGCCCATGCAAGCTGGCGGCACTGGTCGGTGCCGCCCGGAGCGCTCACCAGAAAGAGATGGTCCCCGGCCGGGCCGAACCCGTCGCGGAGCCACACCAGCCGGCACTCGGTTCACGCCCCCGGGTCGGAGCCGAACACGGCCCCAATCCTCTCTCGGCCGGCGCAGACAAACGCCGGGGCCACACCCGTTGTGTGCCCCGGCGCGGGTAACGAACAACGGCGATTTAGCGGCTGCGCGTCCGGCCGAACAGCCCGCGGCGCTGGGTCGCCGGCTCGGTGGCGCTGGCGGTCATCACCGCGGATGCCGTCGCGTCGGTCGGCATCGAGCCGCCCGCCGTGACAACGGTGCCCGGCGCCGGCGTCGCCATGCTCCGCTTGCCCGGCATCGGGGCCGGGACGGCAGGGGCCGCCGGCACCGGGGCCGGGGTGGTGCCGGGGGCGGTGATCACAGGCGCGCTGTAGGTCGGCGTCGTGGTGGTGCGGTTGCGGAGCCGGCTGAACAGCCCGCGGCGCTGGGTCGTGGTGGTCGGCGCGGACTCGACAACCGTCGCGCCCGGCGCGGCAACGACCGCAGGTGCGGCGGGCGCCGTCTGGGCGGCCGGCTTTTCCTCGGCGGTGCCCACAGCGGCGATCAGGGCGGCCGCGGCGACCGCGAACAGGAACCGTGTCATGCTGCTTCCTCCTGAAACAAGCCCACCCCCAACCGACTGTCGGCCGGGCGATCGGGCTAGATACAGTGTATCAACGGTACGAGGGTGTGGAAAGTGGAGCTGGTTGCGCGGCGCCAGCCGTCCGGCGCACGGTCCGGAACCGTTGCCCTGGGGCCCCGCACGTCCGGAGCAGAAACCATGAACCCCGCACCGGTCGCCTACCCGCCGGGTGACGTCCCGCCCGCCGTTCCCGTCCCGACGCCGGGAACCGCACCCGACCCGGCGGTGTGTACCTTCGGCCACAACAACCTTCAGGTCTCAGAAACGCTCGCCTAGGAGCCCGCTGAGATCGGGGGCGGCGGCAAGTTCGGATTCGCCCGCACCCAGAGCGTGTCGCCCCCCGCACAGCCTACGTCGGTCGTGAGCGGCTCGTTGCACCAGATGCCGAAGCCGCCGCTGCCCGCGCGGGCAGCGGCGCTCGACCCGCGGCGTCTTGGCTACGCGGCCTTACTCAGTTCGCACAGCACCGCCATGCGAACGGCGAGGCCGTTCGTCACCTGATCGAGGATCGCGGAGTTCGGGCCGTCGGCGACCTCGGGCGTGATCTCCACCCCGCGGTTGATCGGCCCGGGGGCGAGCAGCAGCACGTTGCGCCGCGCCATGCGCATCCGCGCGCCGTCCACTCCGAACAGCAACCGGTACTCGCGGATCGACGGGAACAGCCCGCTCCGCTGGCGCTCGAACTGGACGCGCAGCAGGTTCAGCACGTCGCACCGCGGCAGCACGTCGTCGAGCTTGTCCGCGACCTCGACGCCCAGGCGCGCCACGTCCGCCGGCACGAGCGTGGTCG
>JBJSXS010000219.1:0-3574 GCA_046086545.1 Gemmata sp. | reverse complement strand
GATCTACGTCACGGCGGTCCACCGCATGGCCCGCTCGATGATGCCCAAAAGGAACCGAGACAACTACCTACTCAAGCGACCCAAACGGAACGAAAAAACCTGATTTCTAAACGGCCTCTTAGCCGGAAGTCGCGCCCCGCGTGCCGTTGAGTGATTTTTTGGTGGTGTAGGTCGTGTGGACACGAGGTAGGGAACCTGCGACGTCCGGGTTACTTCAGCATCACCATAATTGCGGCCACCTTGACGAAGGCCAGTAAGTTGGCCGCCTTCTTCTCGTACCGGGTCGCCACGCGCCGGTACTGCTCGACCCTCGACCAGAACCGCTCGCACAGGTTCCGCTCGCGATACCAGTGCGGATCGACCACCCGCTGAACGGCGCGGCTCTTCTGCGTCGGGATCACCGCATGTGCCCCGCGCGACTCGATCCGCTCGACCAGCGCCAGCTTGTCGTACCCGCGGTCGGCGATCACCACCTCCGGCTCGTGGTCGGCCAACAACTCCTCGGCCTGCGCGATGTCCGACTCGTGCGCGGCCGTGAGCATCAGCTCGACGGGGTGCCCGAGGCCGTCGAAGTTCCCGTGAATCTTGGTGCCGAACCCGGCCCGGCTGCGGCCCAGCGCCTGATGGTCCTGACCGCCAGACCCGTCCCAGCTTTTTTGGCGCCGGCGGCGCACGGGTGGGCGCGGGCTGCCGTCGAGTCGAGGATCTGGACATCGAGGTCGGGGTCGCGCAGGGCCGCCAGGATCGGGTCCCATCGGTTCGCCTTGGCCCAGCGGTCGAACCGCCGCCACTGGCTATTACCCTTACCCAAGCGCTCGGGCAGATCGTCCCACGCGGCGCCGGTGCGGGCGATCCACAGGACCGCGTCGATGAACCGGCGGTTGTCCTCGGCCACCCCGCCGTGCTGCCCAGGCTGGCCCGGCAGCAGGTGCTTGATCCGGTCCCAGTCGGCATCCGAGATCGCGTGCCGAGGCAGCATGAGCTGCCCTCCCTAGCGCGAATGAGGGCCGCCGTTTACCCCGACCAGCTACCTCGTGTCCATACGGCCTATGGCGTGTGTGTGATCGGGAGGGGGCGGATGTGAGGCGTTTTAACCTAACGCGAAACCGCTGAGAAGCAAAATGAAAGCGGCCCGCGCCGGGGGAGAGGCCGGCGGGGCCGCGGTGCTGAATCGGTGAGTCACACTCAGTCTTCGATCGGGAACCGCTGCTGCGGATAGCCGTACCGTTGATCCAGTTCCGGCGGGCGGCACCCGAGGGTCACCTTGAACACCTTGCGGGCCGCACCGCGCTGCACCTCGACCTCAACGACCGCGCCGGGGCGGAACGCGCAAATGTGCGTGACCGCGTCGTTGAACGTCGCCGGGTGGAGCGTGCCCACGCGCACGATCACGTCGCCGGGGAGCAGTCCCGCCTTAGCCGCCGGCGTGCCGGGCTCGACGCCGGAGACCACCACGCCCTCGCCGAGCGTGACGCCCATGTACCCGCGGGCCGTCGGGTCGGGCCTGACCTGCGGCGGTACCGGCGCGAGTGCGGGCACCGTCAAGCCGCCGAGCAGGAGAGCGGTGAGTGCGGTCATCGGAGGTTCTCCCGGGCGCGAGTCCGGGGCCGCGAAGGGGAAGCGGCCCACTCAACACTCATGCCCGAAGTGCAGAGCGAATGCAAGGGAGTTTTCAGGATCAGTCGCCAGCGATCGGCGCGCGGAGCGGCGGCTCGCACCGACAACTCACAGCTCGCCATCACAGCCCATAGAACTTCACCGCGTTGTCGTGGAACAGTTTTTTCTGCTGATCTTCGGGCCGGTCCTTCACCACGGCACGGAGCGCGTTGAGCCAGTCGGCGTACTTTTCGGCCCCGAGCAGGCACACCGGCCAGTCGCCGCCGAACATCACGCGGTCCGGGCCGAACGCGTCCATCGTGTGGTTGATGATCGGGGCGAGGTCGTCGGGCCTCACCTTGCCGCGCTCGGGTGCGGTCGCGATGAACCCGCTCACCTTGCCCACCACGTTCTTCTTCGCAGCGATGGCGGTCATGTCATTCTTCCACTGCTCGCGCTCCCTCACTGTGTGCTTCAGCGAGCCGTTGCCGCAGTGGTCGAGGATGAACCGCGTGCTGGGGCACTTGTCCACGAGCTTGATGAAGTCCGGCAGTTCCGCGGGGCGGACACACAGGTCGAAGCTCAACCCCAGTTCGCCGAGGAGCTGGATGCCCTTGACGAACTTCTCTTCCAGGCAGTACCCGGGGGGCGCCTCTTTCACGTGCAGCACCTGGCGGATGCCCTTCACGTACTTGCTGCCCTTGAATTGCTCGGCGTACTTCTTGAAGCCCTCGGCGTTGGGCCGCCCGGAGACGACCGCGGCACACGTCACCGTCTTGCCGCTCTTGCACAGTTCTGTGACGTAATCGGCCTCCTTCTGCTGCTGCTCCGGCACCACGTCCACTTCCATGTAGACGGCCTTCACCACGTTCAGCCCCTCGGTCGCCTTCGCGTACTCGGTGGGGGTGAAGTTGTGTCCCAGGATCTTGCCCTCGGGGGTCTTGGGGTCGAACCACGCGAGCTTCAGGTCGTCGAGGTTCCACAGGTGCTGGTGGGTGTCGACCACGGGGATCATCTTCTTGTCCTCTGCGCCGGCGCGCGGGGAAAGGGTTGCGGAGAGGGTAACGGCGGACGTAGCGAGGAAGTCGCGGCGGTTCATGGCGGCACTCGGTGAGGGACGGGAGAGCCCGATGGTATCACGGTTCGCGGCGAGTACAACAACGTGATGAGCACTTCACAGCGAATCTTGGTGACCGGATCGGCGGGGCGCATAGGCCGGGCCGCAGTCGCAGAGCTCGTCACCCGAGGGCACACGGTCGTCGGGTTCGATTTGGTGCCGACGCCGGGACTGCCACCACAACTGAGTGTGGTCGGTTCGCTCGCGGACGCGGGCGCGCTCCGGCGCGCCGCCTCCGGGGCGGGCGCGATCATCCACCTCGCGGCCACCCCCGACGACGCCCGCTACCCGCGCGGCGCGGCGCCTGATGACGGCGACAACTTTCTCACCGATCTGGTGCCGAACAACCTCGTCGGCCCGTACCAGATCATGGAAGCGGCCCGCACGCAGCAGGTGCCACGCGTGATTCTGGCGAGCACCGGTCAGGTGATCGACGGGCACCTACGCGCCGGCAACACGCCGGTGCAGGTGGACCTCGCGCCACGCCCGCGATACCTGTACGCCTGCACGAAGCTGTTTCTCGAAGCGCTCGGGCAGGTGTACGCGAAGGAACACGCCCTCGAAGTCCTCGCGGTGCGGCTCGGCTGGTGCCCGCGGCCGGGGCAGGAGGAGGAGTTCCGCGCCAGCGAACTCGGGCCGGACGTGTACCTCAGCCCGGGCGACGCGGGCCGGTTCTTCGCCGCAGCCGTGGAGGCGCCCGCGCTCCCGCCGTTCGCGGTAGTGTACGCCACGAGCCGGCACGTCAACCGGCACGCGTACGATCTGAGCGCGTCGCAGCAGTTGCTAGCGTGGGAGCCGCGAGACCGCTGGCCCGAGGGCATGTGACGTTCACCGGAGCGACGGCGAAACCCCGGATCTCAC
>JBJSXS010000218.1:0-2254 GCA_046086545.1 Gemmata sp. | reverse complement strand
GCGCGCGCGGCCGCTCCGGCGGCGCCGGACCACGCGCCCGCCATGCGGTCGAGCGCGGCGTCGCGGGCACCGGTCGCGGCGGCCGCGCGCTCGGCGTACAGGCGCTCGGCCGCGCCCAGCTCCGCGCCGAGCCGCGCTTCGGTCTCGGCTTGTCTGGTGCGGTACCGCTCGTCCTCGGCGCGGGCCTCGCTGCTGTGCTTGCGGCGCTGGCGCTCGGCCGCCGCGCTGAAGTCGGTTTCGTGCCGCAGCGCCTCCTCCTCGAACTGCCGCTTCTGTGCCGCGAGGAGCGGGCGGTAGTACTCGTCGGTGCGCTGGCGGTCGCGGTCGTGCTTCTCGTGCAGCCGCCGGCGCTCGGCGGCGTGTTCGTTCGTCGCGTAGTCGCGCAGCAGTTGGCCGGCGCGCGTCGCCTCGGCCAGTTGCCCGGCGGCGGCCGCTCCCGACCGCGCGGTCACGCGTTTGCCGCGCCAGCGCAGGAGGAGCCACGCGCCGACGCCGAACGCGAGCCCGACCCCCGCCGCGACCGCGGCCGCGCCCGCCGGTCCGGCGAGCGCGAGCGCCGGCGCGCCGGACAGCGCGAACAGCGGCACCAGCACCGCCAGCCGGAGCGGGCTTCCCCACGCTGGAGATTTCGCCGCCCGGAGGCGCGCGAGCGTGTCGGCCGCGGCGCCGAGCCACCTGTTCATGCGATTGATGGGGTCGTCGTCGGTCGGCGGTGGCAGTTCGCCGCCGAACTCAACTTCCGCGCGTGACACGCGACCGCGCGACAGCAGCGGGGCGAGTTCGGCCCACAAGGCCGCGACCTGATCGGCGCCGGCGGCCGCCTTGCGCTGGAGCGTGTCGAGTTGGTCCTTCGCGGCCTTCTCGCCGGCTTCGAGCAGCGTGGCGTGGCTCCAGACCTGCTCGTCGTACTTGGTCTGGCCGCTCTTCTGTGCGGCCTGGAAGCGGTCGGCGAGGAGCTTGCGGCGGTCGTCGTGACCCCGCTGGGCGGCCAGTTGCTCCGCGCTGAACTCGTGCTCCAGCCGCTCGACGGTGGCAGCGTGGTCGGCGTCGAGGTCGGCCAGCTCCTTCTCGCGTGTGGTCTGGTGGGCCTTGCGTGCGCGGCTCACGTCGCGCTCCGCTTTATCGGTCGCGGCCTGGAACGCGGCGGTCAGAACCGCCTCGGCCGCTTCGCGGGCGCGGGCGGCTTCGGTGAGGCACAGGAGTGCGGCCCGCTGGCGGTCGAACAGGTTATCTGACATGACCGACCCCAGAAGGAGAAGTGGGCGCACGATAAACGCCGGACCGCGGCGTGCGAAGACTCACGACGGGAATTCGCACTCCTGACGGATCTGGGCGAACAGGGCGGACAGTTGGTCGATGGCCCGCAGCGCGTCGCTCACGGCGCGGTCGAGCGGCTCGACGACGCGCTCGCCGTGCTCGGCGTGGACCGCGTCGTCCCAGGTGTCGAACGTCTCCAGCCACTTCGCCCGCGCGGTCTTCTGCGCGTCGTAAATTTGGCTGCGCGTGGCCCCGAACTTCATTGGGGGCGCTCCTCGGAGGGACCGTTCTGTTCAGGGCGGGGGGTCGGGGGGGCAGGCGGCCCGCCGCGCGGGGCCGGGGCGTAGTCGGGGCGCAGCCCGGCGTACCTTTCCAGCGCGCCGATGCGGCGCGCGAGCTCGGCCAGGGAGAGGGGCAGGTCCGTGTCGAGCGCCGAGTGGAGCCGGCGCGACGCCCCGGTGAACAGCTCTTCCACCAGTTTCGGCAGCCGGGCCGACCACTTGCGGGTCGTCTCGACCTTATCCTCCGCGTGCCCGAGCCGGGCCATCGCGAGCCGCAGCGCCTTCTCCTGCACGGTGCAGTCGGGGATGCGCCCGTCCCAGTTGGGGAACTGCCGCCGGGACAGTTCGGCCCTCGCGCGGACCACCTCCTCCTGGCAGTCGCGCACCGCCCGCTGCCACCGCGCGCGCTGCTCGTCCAGCCAATCGGCGGCGCGGCGCAGTTCGAGTTCCACGCCGGCCATCGCCTCGGCCAGGCCCGCGCCGTAAGCGGTGAGGGCCGCGTGCCAGTCGGCGACGGCGGCGATGGAGCGGACGTCGGCGCTCATGAGCGGCCTCGCGGGGCTGCCTACCGCTGGGACAGGTACTCTTCGATCCGCTCGGCCTTGCGGAGCAGGAACGGGACGTGCTCGCCGGACACTGCCATGAACCGCTCCAGCACGAGTACGGCGGCCTCGAACTCCTGCCGGAACCGGTCGTGCTCCTGGTCGCGCCAGGTG
>JBJSXS010000217.1:0-7509 GCA_046086545.1 Gemmata sp. | reverse complement strand
CGTCCCGCGCTCGCCTTCGGCTTGCGGCTAACGAAGCCGTTCGGCTGTTAGTGGCGGAACAAAAACTCCCGGGTGTTGATCAGCGCCCACACCAGGTCTTCCCACGCCTTGCGCTTGTCCTCGCGCTTGTTGACGTGGTCGATCGCGATCTGCTTCTCGTCGGCGAACGGCGCGCGGCCGAGTGCGGCGTAGTACAGGTCGCTGAGGATCTCCTCGTCCTTCACCTTGCCGCCGAGGAGCTTCCCGAGCCGGTTGTTCGCGCCGCGGACCTTCTCGTTCACGGTCGGTCCGTTGATCAGTTGCAGCGCCTGAGCCAAGTTGCCGTCGCTCTCGCGCTCGCACTCGCAGGCGAGCTCGCGGGCCGGCTGGCCGAACGCCTTCAGGAACGGGTGGTTCACCTCGCCGTCGGGCAGCTGAATCGCGCGCGTCCCGGCGGGCAGCCCGGCGAACTTCTCCGGCATCCCGGTGAAGTCGCAGATCGCGTCGAGCAGCTGCTCCGCGGTGAGCAGCTTCGTGACCGCGTGCGAGAAGTACTTGTTGTCGTCCCGGTTCGAGTCGTTCGGCTGCGCCGACAGCTGGTACGTCCGCGACTTCATGACCGTCTTGACCAGCAGCTTCAGGTCGAACTTGTTCTTGGCGAAGTCCTTCGCGAGCGCGTCGAGCAGCTCGTCGTTGCACGACGGGTTGGAGTCGCGGAAGTCGTCCACGGGGTCCACGATGCCTTTGCCCATCAGGTGGAACCACACGCGGTTGACGACCGACTTGCTGAAGAACGCGTTGTCCGCGGAGGTGAGCCACTGCGCGAGCACCGCGCGGCGGTCCTCGCCCGGCTTCACGTCGGCGTCGCCGGTGCCGATGTACCGGGGCTTCATCTGCTTGCCGGTGCGCGGCTGGCTCACCTCGCCGTCGCGGGCGGTGAAGATGACCTCGGCGGTCGGGTTGTTGTTGCCGGCCGGCTTGGTGCCGATCACCGGCTCCGGCTTGGTTTTCACCCGGGCGAACCACGCCGACATGCCGTAGTAGTCGTCCTGGGTCCACCGCTCGAACGGGTGGTTGTGGCACTTGGCGCACTGCATCCGCACGCCGAGGAACAGTTGCGCGGTCGTTTCGGCGAGCGCGGTGGGGTCCTTGGCGATGCGGTAGTATCCGGCCGGCGGGTTCGCGTAGGTGTTGCCGCTGGCGGTGATGATCTCCTGCACGATCCGGTCCATCGGCTCGTTCTTCAGGAGCTTGCTGCGGAGCCACGCCTGCATCCCGTAGCTGCCCTTCACCTGCAGCGTCTTCCGCGAGGTGCGGAGCACGTCGGACCACTTGAGCGCCCAGAAGTCCGCGAACTCGGACGCGTCCACCAGCGCGTCCACCAGCCTCTCGCGCTTCTTCGCGTCCTTGTCCGCGAGGAACGCCTTCGCCTCGTCCGCGGTCGGCATCCGCCCGATGCAGTCGAGGTACGCGCGGCGGACGAACTCGTAGTCCTCGGCCAGTTCGGACGGCGCGATGCTCATCTGCTTGAGCTTCGCGAAGGTGTGCTTGTCAACGAAGTTCACTTCCGGCGGGTTCGGCCACACGAACCCCTCGCGCGGTTCGAGGTAGGTGATGCGGACCGCGACCAGTTCCTCCAGGTAGCGGCACAGGATCGCGACCTCACCGGCCCGCTTGAACTCGACCAGCCCGGTGGGGGTCACGTCCGCGATGGACGGGTCGCTGCTGCTGAAGTTGGTGAGGCGCGTCACGTCGCGCGCCAGCCCGTCGGCGAACGTGGCGGCCACCGCGAGCTGCTGCCACTTGCTCGGCGCGTTCATCAGGCGCGCGGGCGGCGTCACCTCGACCTTCTTCACCGCGGGCAGGCTCGCCGCGTCGTCCCTCAGCCCCTCCGCGAGCCACGCCGCCATCACCTCGCCGGGCACGCTCGCCGCGCCGAACCGCTGCCCGCCCTCGTGCGGCACCGCGCCGATGCCCTTCAGCAGCAGCAGGCTCTGCTCGGGCGAGTGCTTGCCGGTGCGGCGGCCGAACTGGTCGCGGGTCAGTTGCAGGTAATCGGCCGCCGGGTCGAACCCGCGGAGCGACAGCTTGAACCCGTTCTTGCCGCTGGGCGTGCCGTGGCAGGCGCCCATGTTGCACCCGCCGACGTTCATCGCGGCCACGACGTCGCGGCGGAAGCTCACCGGCGCGTCCCTGTCCATCCCCTCGACCTTCACCGCGACGCGCACCTCCTTGCCGCCGGCGTTGATGGTGACGGTGGCGGTGCCGTTCTTCTTGGGCCGGAGGTACAGCCCCTCCTGCACCTCGACGACGCCCGCCGGTTCGGCCTTCGCGTCAACGACCGCGGTCAGGTCGCGCACCCCGCCGTCGGCGTACTTGCCGCTCACCACCAGCTGCCGCGCGTCGCGGAGGCCGGTCAGGGTGACGGTTTGCGGGAACACCTCGACCGTGGCCGCCTGGCCGATGACGGCCTTGCGCTCGGCGGGATCGACCGGTGCGCCCGCGCGCGCGGCGCCGGGCGCCAGCGCGGCGAGTGCCAGAACGAACACTCCAGCACAAGCGCGGGAGGCGGAGGGCGTTCGGCTGAGAGCAGCTTCTTGCATGAGGGCGTCCTCGCTCGGTAGTGCGACCCGGGGCGTCGGCGGCCCGGTGTGTGGTGTGCGGTTGCGCGGGCGGAAGAAAACAGTACTAGCATAAACCGGCCGCGGGCGCCGGGCGAGAGGAAAAACTCGGGTTATCGGTCGCCGGCAGCGGCGGTTCTGTCCGCGCCCGCACGCGGTGCGGCCGGGCCGGCGTTACATCAGGAAATTGCGTGCCGCTCGTCGGTTGTGTTAAGGTGCGTGTGCGGAGGTGAGCCCCGGTTCAGCTGTCGCGCGAATCGGCTGAGCCGGCGGCGCGGCCGGCAATCGTCTCCTACACTGTCAACCGGTGTCCCGTGGTCCGCTATCCGGAGCTCGGGCCCGCCGGCGCAACGCGTCCTCCATGCCATACACCGCCGTCATCGCCGACCGCGCCGAGTTCCTGGAGATGGTGCGCGCCGCGGGCCTGTTGCCGCCCCACCTTCTGCAAAAGGCCGGGGCGGTCGCGGGCGCCGGCTCGGCGGCGGGCGCGGCCGCCGAACTGGTCGCCGCCGGGCTGCTCACCCGGTTCCAGGCGGACCGGGTGCTGGCGGGGTACACCGACGGGTTCCACCTGGGCCAGTACGTCATCCTCGACCAGATCGGTCGCGGCGCCCTGAGCCGCGTGTACAGGGCCAAGCACCGGACCATGCACCGGGTGGTTGCGGTCAAGGTGCTGTCGGCCGAACTGAGCCGCACCGCGGAGGCGCGCGAGGCGCTGCGGCGCGAGCTGCGCACCGCCGGCAAACTGGTGCACCCGAACATCGTTACCGTGTTCGACGTGAACGAACTGAAGGACCGGTTCTACCTCGTGCTCGAACTGGTGGACGGGCCGCACCTCGGGGAGCTGGTGGCGCGGCGCGGGCCGCTGCCGGTCGCGGAGGCGTGCGAGTTGATCCGGCAGCTCGCGCAAGGGCTCCGGCACGCGCACGAGCAGGGGATGGTTCACGGCGCGCTGAAGCCGAGCAACGTGCTGGTCGCGCGGCCGACGGCGTCGGCGCCGGTGCTGGTGAAGGTCGCGGACTTCGCGCTGCCGCGGTTCGGGCCGCCGTCGGCGTACGCCGCGCCGGAGCCGGCCCGCGCCGCCCGCGCCGACCTGTACGCGCTGGGCGGCCTGTTCCACCTCCTGCTGGCCGGGCGCCCGCCCGGGGGCGAGCGCCCGGACCGGCCGCGGCCCGACGTGCCGCCGGCGGTGGCCGCCGTGGTGAGCCGCCTGCTGGCCCGGCCCCCGGGCGCGCGGTTCGCGTCGGCGGCCGAACTGCTCGCGCACCTCGGCGCGGCGCTCGTTCCGGCCCCGATCCCCGCGGACAGCGTGAGCTTTGAACCGCCCCCGAGTGCCGGCCCGTACACCTCCGACAGCGGCTACCTGACCGGCCGGCACGCCCGGCCGGACGGGTTCGGCGGGCGCGTCCCGGTGCCGCACGCGGGCGCGTTCGCCGCGCCGTCGCCGTGGGAGCAGCTCGCCGACGAGGCGGCCGGCGCCACGGCGCCGATGGAGCTGGACGACACCCCGGCCCCGCCGCCGCCCAAGGTGCCGCGACAGCCGCCCCCGGCGCCCGGGCACGGCGAACCGGTGCCGCTCTGGATGCTCGCGGCCCTGCTGCTCAGCGCGGTGCTGCTCACCGGCATGGGCATCGTCGCGGTCGCCAAGCTCCTGGCCGGTTGACCGCCGCTACTCCTCGGCCCCCTTCACGGGCCTGGTCGCGTCCAGCATCAGCGCACACGCGGTCGCGCACCCGAACGCCAGCGCGCAGCACCCGAACGCCGCGTTCCACCCGGCCGCGTGCCGCACCTCGGTGAGCAGCACCGGCGACAGCGCCGCGCCCAGGTTCCCCCACATGTTGCCCCAGCCGAGCGCGGCCCCCACGCTCTTCCCGCCCACGTCCTGCGCGAACGACCAGATCGACGGGTTGTGCATGTCCACCAGGAACGCCATCAGCCCCAGCGCCACGACCACGGCCCACGCGTTCGGCAGGTGCGGCACCACCAGGAACACGACCACGCACCCGGACAGCGCCGCCGCGATGGGCACCGACCGGCCGTACTTCGGCCCGAGCTTGCCGCGCAGCCAGTCGGTGAACGCCCCGCCGAACAGCATCCCGAGGCACCCGATGGTGAGCGCGGCCGCCTGCATCCGACCCACCTCCTTGAGCGGCACGTTGAACGTCTCCTTCAAGTAGGTAGGCAGCAGCGTGATGAGCAGCGCCCAGCCGACGTTCACCCCGAACTGGACGGCCCCGAACAGCCACATGTTCGGGGTCCGCGCGAGCAGCCCGATGCGGCGCCACAGGGACACGGCCGACCCGCGGGCTTGCCCCTCGCCCCGTGCGGCGGAGGGCGGCGGCGGCGCTTCGCCGCCGGGTGAGGGGCTCGGCGCGGCCGGCGGGTGGTCGCGCACGACCAGCCAGAACAGCCCCGCGACCGCCAGCCCGCACAGCCCGTACACGGCGAACACGCCGCGCCAGTTGGCCGCCTTCTCGCCGGGCGCCGGGGGCGCGGCCTGCGGGGTGACCGCCCACTCGACCAGCCCGACGCCGACCAGCGCGCCGGCCAGCGCCGCGGTGAGCCACGGGGCCACCGCCCCGCCGACGCGCCCGCCGAACGCGACGATGGAACTGAACCGCCCGCGCTCGGTCGGCCTGGCCCACCGCTTCACCAGCCCCGCGGCGGCCGGGTACGCGCCGGCCTCCGTCACGCCGAGCAGCAGCCGGATGCCGAGCAGCGCGAGCGGCCCGCCGACGAACCCGGTCGCCATGGTGACCGCCGACCACGCGGCGATGGACAGCGCGAGCACCCGCCGCGCCCCGTACCGGTCCGCGAGGTTGCCCATCGGGATCTGGAACAGCGCGTAGGTGAGGAAGAACGCGCCCAGCGCGTAGGACATGCGCCCGTCGGCCCACCGCTTCTTGAGCGCCGCGGCCGTCTCGGCGTCGGTGAGCGGCGCGCCCGGGTCGGCCCCCTCCGGCCGGAGCTTCTTCGCCCCGGTCACCTCGTCGTCGGTGAGCGGCTTCGCGTCCGCGCCCGGCTCCGGCGCGAGCGGCAGCAGCAGCTCGCGCTTCATCGGCTCGGCGAGGGTGGAGAAGCACACGCGGTCGATGTACATCCACAGGGCCGCGACCGCGGTGACCGCGACGATCAGGTAGCGCTGGGGCATGGGAGTTCCGATGAGTGCGGGCGGGCGCGGGCCGGTTGCGGGTGCGTCGCCCCGGCGGGACTGGGGGAGTGTACCACCCCCGCGCGTGCGGTGTTAGCCCCGGGTCCGAACTCTTTGCCCGGCGGCGCTCTCGCTTCTCGGCCGAAGGGCTACACTACACCTGACCCCTCCATCCCCGACGGAGCACGCGACATGGCCGGGCCCGCACTGCCCATGGACGACCGCGACGGCGTCATCTGGCTCAACGGCACGCTCGTCCCGTGGCGCGAGGCCAAGGTCCACGTGCTCGTCCACAGCCTCCACTACGGGAACTCCGTGTTCGAGGGCGAGCGGATCTACGGCGGCAAGGTGTTCAAGCTCCGCGAGCACTCTGAGCGGTTGATTCGGTCCGCGAAGATGCTGGCCTACGACCTGCCGTACAGTGTCGAAGAGCTGGACGCGGCCACGAACCTGGTCGTGCGGGAGAACAAGCTCGACGGCGGGTACGTCCGGCCGCTCGCGTGGCGCGGGGCCGAGGTCATCGGCGTGTCGGCCATCGGCACCAAGGTTCACGTGATGATCGCCGCGTTCCCGTGGGGCGCGTACTACGGGCAGAAGGCCATCAAGCTCATCACCAGCCGGTGGAAGCGGCCCAGCCCGGAGAGCTCGCCCGCCGGGAGCAAGGCCGCCGGCCTGTACATCATCTGCACGCTCGCGAAGGACGAGGCCCTCGCCGCAGGCGTGCAGGACGCGCTCATGCACGACTACAAGGGGCGGCTCTCCGAGGCCACCGGGGCGAACCTGTTCCTCGTGCTCAACGGCGAGCTGCACACCCCCACCACCGAGACCATCCTGAACGGCATCACGCGGCAGACGGTGATGGAACTGGCCCGCAAGCGCGGGCTCAAGGTGGTCGAGCGCGAGATCTGGCCCGACGAGCTGGCGCGCGCGAGCGAGGTGTTCCTCACCGGCACCGCGGTCGAGGTCCAGCCGGTGTCAGCCATCGACAAGCAGGAGTTCGAGGTCGGCCCAGTCACGCAGCAGTTGATCGCGGACTACGCGGCGCTGGTGCGGGCGTAGCTCGCTCTTTGCCCGCGCCCCCGCCCCGGAGACCCGGCCGCCCGCGCCCGCACGGGGCGCGGGCAAAAACCAAAACACGAACCCCCCTCACTCACCATGCGCTCCGCGGTCACCATCTCGCTCGTGCCGGAAGCCCGCGGCGGGCCGTTCGTGTACTGGGACGACCTCGCCGCCGGGTGCCGCGAGGCCGCGGCGCGCGGGTTCGACGCGGTCGAGGTGTTCCCGCCCGGCGCGGACGCCGTCGAGCCGAAGGAGCTGCGCGCCCTCCTTGACGACCACGGGCTGGCGCTCGCCGCCGTGGGGACGGGGGCGGGGTGGGTGAGGCACAAGCTCTCCCTCACCAGCCCGGACGCGGCCGTGCGGGACAAGGCGGTCGCGTTCGTGCGCTCGATCATGGACCTCGCGGCGCGGTTCGAGGCGCCCGCCATCATCGGCTCCGTGCAGGGGCGGTGGGGCGACGGCGCGTCCCGGCCCGAAGCGCTGCGCTACCTCGGCGGGGCGCTGTACAGGCTCAACCAGCACGCGGCCGACCTCGGCACCACACTGCTCTACGAGCCGCTGAACCGGTACGAGACGAACCTCGTCAACACGCTCGGCGACGCGGTCACGTTCCTGGGCGGCCTCGGCGTCGGGAGCGTGAAGGTTCTGGCCGACCTGTACCACATGAACATCAAGGAGGCGAACCTCGCGGACGCGCTG
>JBJSXS010000216.1:0-4765 GCA_046086545.1 Gemmata sp. | reverse complement strand
CGGGCCGGCACCTGGCTGAACGACGAGCACTCGTGCGGCGCCGACGGGAGCTTCTTCTTCCTGGGCAACGGGGGCCGGACCGCGGCGTTCGGCCCGGACCAGTTCCCGGTCATCACGCGGCCCATCTTCGCCCCGAACCTGATCCCGGGGACCAACGCGCCGCTCGGCGAGAGCGGTGAGGCCGTCGCGGTGCCGGGCATCCTGCGCGGGACGCTCGCCGTGCAGGCCGACAGCCGCCTGTGGGGCGCGGACGTGAACGCGCGCTGGTGTTGGAAGAAGGGGTGCGATTCGCGGTCGGAGGTGTTCGCGGGCTATCGTCATTTGGACCTGCGCGAGAGCCTCACGTTCACCGAGGACATCACGGTGATCGGCCCGGGCGGGAACCGGCTGGCGCTCGCGGACCCGGTGGGCACGCGGATCGGGGTGCGCGACAGCTTCGCCGCCCGGAACCAGTTCAACGGCGGTCAGGTCGGCGCGCTGTACGAGCGCCGCTCCGGCCGGTGGGACATGGGCGCGCGCGGTTCGGTGGCGCTGGGCACGACCCACCAGACGCTGGAGATCGACGGCGGGCAGACGCGGCTGTTCCCGGGCGCCACGGCCCCGATGACGTTCCGCGGCGGGCTGCTCGCGGCCGGGCCGAACCTGGGCCGGTTCGAGCGGAACCAGTTCAGCGTGGCCCCGGAGTTCACACTCAACGTCGGGTACGCGGTCACGTCCAGCGTGCGGGTGTACGCGGGGTACAATTTCCTCTTTTGGTCGGGCGTGATCCGCCCGGGCGACCAGATCGACCACGTGGTGGACCTGACGTTCGTGCCCAACGCGCTGCCGGCCAACTTCTCGGGCCAGTACCGGCCGCGCCCGCCGTTCAAGCAGGCGGACCTCGCGGTGAACGGCATGCAGTTCGGCCTGGACCTGCGCTGGTGAATGTGACGGCCCCCCGGGCGTGCTGTCGGCGCGCCGCGTGGGGCATTACCTCGTCGGACACTTTCCCGGGCTTGGTGTTCAACCTGCCCCGACCTGAACCGCTTCCCCGCCGCGCCCGAGGGCGCTTCAAGCGACTACATCGAAGGCCTGCCGGAGGCATGGTCCAAAGCCCGGCCGACCGCTTGACACGCTCGGCAATTCTGAGAAACTGCAACGGCACCAATTCGTGCTGCCGTGTAGCGTGCGCGCTAATTCGGAACCCATGGGGGGGCCGGTGTTAGATCGCGCGCCGCGCGATGAGAATCGCTCTCATTGCGCGCTGAACCTGAGTGCGGCGGCAGAGGGCTTATGGAGGTACGAAGTGCCGGACGATCTCCCGTGGGCTGAAGCGATCACGAAGGTGTTGTCGTCGGCGAACGTCGCGATGCACTACTCGGACATCGCAGACCAAATCTCGGTGCTAAAGTACCGTACAAGTCTCGGCGCGACTCCGGCAGCTACCGTCGCATCGGTAATCTCGACGGACATCAAACAGAATGGGGACGAATCGACTTATCTGCGAGTGAGCCGGGGACTGTATTTGCTGCGGCACCCGCCTGTCCTTCCTCAAGTGCAGGTGCCACAAGTCCCCGCCCAACCGGAACCGCTCGTAGGCATTGAAGAAGATGAAGAAACAACTGCGATCCAAGCGTTGGGCATGTTCTGGCGACGTGACTGGGTGAGTTGGACCAACAACCCTTCCCTACTCGGGGTTCAGCAACGCAACTCGACGCCGGTGAACTTCTGCAGTCAACGTGGCGTGTACCTGCTCCACGACGGTCGAGACACGGTTTATGTGGGACGCACGACCGACCAGCCACTCGGGCGGCGGCTTTACCAGCACACGACCGACCGTCTCAACGGACGATGGGATCGGTTCTCTTGGTTCGGCGTGCTGTCAGTGAGTGAAGCGGGAGCGCTCACCGAGCAAGACGTCCAGCTATCAGCCGAGCAGGTCATCATCGAACTGGAGGCGGTGTTAATCGAGGCGATGGAGCCGCCGCAAAACCGCCGTCGGGGTGATGGCCTCCGGGCAATTGAGTTCATACAAGCGGAAGACCCCGCCCTGCGACATAAGCAGGTACTCGCCGTGATGAAAGAGTTCGAGGCGAAAATGGTACAAGGTCAGTGATTGGCTTGACAAAGGCGCGCCGAACCATGCGCGCGGCAGACGGCGGGGCAGTATTCGTGTCTGGGAGTTTACAGCTCACCGGTACCCCGCCGGCCCGTGAGCTTGATCGTTAGGCACATGAGGACGAACAATGGCAGATACGCCTATGGACCTGGACGATGACGATGACGGCCCAACTCGCCAACGTCCATCCGACACCGCGGTCTCGGGGATGACCACGACGAAGGTCATCTTGATCGCAGTGGGTGGCGTCATGCTGCTCGGCTGCTGTGGCGTCGGTGGCTGTGTCGCTTTGCTAGGGGTCGGGTCGAAGCGGGTGGCAGACCGCGAGACGAAAGAGGTGGCCGAGGGGTCAGCTTTGACGTTCACTGCGGACGCTCTGCACGGCGAGTACGACGCGAACGAGGTTGCCGCGGACGGAAAGTACAAGGGCAAGACCGTTGAAGTGACGGGGACCGTGAAGGAAATCGGCAAGGGGGCGTTCGGCGGTCAGTACGTCGCCTTCACGTTGGCCAAAAACCAGTTCATGACCAGCGTTCAATGCGAGTTCCCGACCTCGGCTCAAACTGAGCTGGCTAAACTTAAGAAAGGTCAACGCGTTACGATCCGGGGCAAGTGCGAGGGCTTCCTTATCAAGACGGTCCGGCTCGACAACTGTAGCCTCAAGTAACGAAGTTAAGCAGCCTAAAGTTGCGCTCCACCAAACCGGCGGGGCACTGCTAACGCGCAGCAGGTGTCGACCAAATTCGTAGTTCGGCGGCACAGGAGGACGCGAAATGACTCTGGCGAACGTCAGTGGTAGTGAGACGTCCCCGGTCGTAGGCGCCCCGAGCGGGCCGCCTAAGGCCGCGAGTTGCCCGCCGCATGATTTCCGGCGCGAGGCGCGGACCCCCGACGACTACGGGACGTTCCCGGACGACCTCGACTCGTCGCAGGAGTTCGCCAAGTACACCTGCACGCGGTGCGGTTACAGCGAATGCCGCCAAGAGTGCAGGTGAGGGTGCCGGTCGGCAAAGGGGCGCGGCGCCCACCCGGCGAGCCGCCGAACAGGTCACGCGAGTAACGCGGTATTCAGCCCGCGAGGCGGGCGCGGGAGCGTCGCCCGGGCGGAGCGGGGCGCGACCCCGGGCGCCCGACGGGACCGGCTGGAAGCCCGTCCTACTTCTTCTTCGGCGCGCCTTCCACCGTCACCGTGATGGGCGCGACCGCGTAACTCGCCGGGAACCGCACGGGGGCGTTGTTCCCGCCTTTCGGCGCCGGGGCCGCGCTCTGCCCGCGCAGCACCAGCGTGTGCGTGCCCGGCGGCAGGTTCGCGGGCACGTCCACGCTCAGCTTGATCTCGGTGCTGTTAGGCTGCGCGGTCCCGACCGGCGGGTACGGCTGGTTGCCCTGCGGCTTCGGGCCGAAGGTCGGCACCGCCGAGATGATCGCGATCCCGTCCTTGAACGTCTCCTTCCGCGCGACCTTCAGCGTGACGTCGAACTTGCCGCCGGCCTTCGCGGTGAACGCGGTTTCCGTCGGCGCGAGGCTGAACGGCGCCTCGCCGCGGACCGCCAGCGCGAGCCCGTCGCCGCGGTCCATGCGCGCGATCATCGGCGTGTTCGGGGTCTGGTTCGCCTGCACGCCGGGCGTCGTCCACGTCACCGTGAACGGCCGCACCGCGTGCTTCAGCCCGGCGGCCGACGCGCTGATGCTGACGAACCCCTCGAAGTCGTTCGCGTCCTTGTCGCAGGTGAGAACCAGCGTCCCGCGGGTCTGGCCCGGGCCGATGAACTGCTTGGGGCACCGCACGCCCTTCGGCAGTTTGTCGGCGGTCAACTCGATGGCGCCGTCGAACCCGTCGAACCGGAAGGCGAACACCGCGAACACCGCGGCCCCGCCCTTCGCGAGCGTGCACCCCTCGGGCGTGTGCGTCGAGAGCGGCATCGCCCCGACCCGGAAGTCCGGGCTCTCCTTCGCGATGCGCAGCGCGTACTGGTCGCGCGCGCCGAACTGCACGCCGGCCTCGCGCGTGGAAACCATCACCTTGTAGGTGCCGTCCGCGGGGACGCTGAACCGGTACCGCCCGGGGTCTTCGCCCTTCGTGTAGAACTGGTTCGGGCTGAGCGTGTCCGGGCCGTCGTCCGCCTCGACGATCACTTTGCCCTTGTCGTCGGTGAGCACGAAGAACGCGTCCACCGGCGAGCCGATGCGCTCGGCGAACACCTCCAGCGTCCAGACGTCGCCCTTCTTCGCATCGAACTTGTACCAGTGCCGCTCGTTCTTCTTCGCGACGCGCCCGGCGATGTCGCAGGGGACCTTCACCTCCTGCGCGTCGGCCGCGGTGCCGTTCTTTTCGTTGTCGGTGACGAGCGGGCCCCCCGGCGCGAGCAGCGGGTTACTCCCGGGCGCCGGGGGGTCGTGCAGGTCGGCCATCGCGGCCGTCGGGGGCACGGCCCAGTTCGACACCGGCGCGGCCTTCGGCCCTGCGAGCGGCGGGAACGACGCGGGCGCCCACGGCGGGGCGGTCGCGGTGAGCCGGTAGAAGTGGTCGGGGCCGCCGGAGGTGTACGCGAACTGTGCCACCCGCACCGTGTACTCGCCTTCGGTCTGCGTCTTGAACTCCAGCACCGCATCCCCGCCGCGGTATCCGCGGTTGGCGGCGAGCTTTTTGCCCCCTTCCTCTCCCCC
>JBJSXS010000215.1:0-2795 GCA_046086545.1 Gemmata sp. | reverse complement strand
ACGGCGCCCACTGGTTGAAGTGGTCCCCGCTCTCGCTGCCGGTTCCGTAGCGGACCGCCGCGTCGAACTTCCACCGGTTCGGGAACGCCCACCCCGCGACGTAGGTTGCGACCAACTGCGTGGCGGTCGAGGTGCCCGCGTTGCCGCCCGTAGGGGTGAACGCTTGCAGGATGAGCGCGCTGGCCGGCCGCCAGCGGTCCTGATCCGTCACGCTCACTTTCAGACCGTATGCAAGGGTGTACTCGCGGATCAGCCGCGACCCGATGCGGGTCGGGTCTTCGTCCGCGGCGCCCGTGCCCGACGCGTCGTTCCCCGCCCCGCCGATTTCGGCGTTCCACCCGAGGCGGAGCTCGACGCGCTCGGTGAGGCCGTAGCGCAGGAGCACCTCGGGAAAACTGTGGGTCTCCTTGGCCCCGCGGTTATCCAGGAAGGTGTACGCCGATTCCAGGATGAACTTCGCGCGGGGCGCCGTGGACGTGGCGGGCGTAAACGAGTCGCGGTCCGTTTCGATCTCATCCGCGGCCCGCTCGCGCTCGCCGCGTGGCGAGTCGGCCACCTCTTCGAGCCTTCGGACCGGGTCGCGCCGCGCCTCGCTGAGCGGCGCCGCGGCCGGCGGCACACCGGGCGGCTCCTGGGCCGCCGCGGCGGCGGCACACGCCAGGGCGGCGAAGGCCCACGACAACCAGGCGACACGGCGACACATCGGAGTTACCTCGACTGGACCCGGGCCGCCCGACGGGGCGACCGGGCTGGAACGATGACGAATTGCCGTGCGGAACAGTGGGCGCTGGTGCCGAGTTGCCCGCATACGCGAGGGCTACTCGGCGGTGCGGCGTCACTGGGTCCGCGACGGCTCTGCGCCGGCCGCGGCCTTGGGGTCACAAGCGGTCCCACAGTTCCCCTTCGGTCCCCACCCGCCGCCGAACTTGATCTGCAGGTTGAACAGCAGGGAGTGGCTCGACGCCTCCAGCCCGATGCTCGTGTTGGGCACCCGATCGGCCGTGCCGGTGACCGAGTTCTTGAACCCGTGGGCGTAGCCCGTCGACAGCGACATGGCGTCGGTCAGGTTCAAGGTCGTGCCGACGGTGAGCGTGTGCTGGATGATGGCCGGGGCCTGGATATTAAACAGCACGCGGGTGCTCTCCAGCGGGTTCGTGTTGTACTGGTACCCGGCCCGGACCGCGACCCGGTCGGTCAGTTGGTAGTTCCCGCCGACGGCCGCGACGAACGCGCTGTTCCAGCCCAAGCCGCTCTGGTTAGAGGGCGTGCCGAACGTGTCCGTGTTCTTGTAGTCGAAGTATCGCAGGTCTACCCCGAGCGTCAGCCGGTCGGTCCCGCGCCAGGCAACGCCCCACGAGTAAATTGCCGGTAGGCTCGCCTTCAGCGCGAGCGTCCGCGGGTTGCCCGTGGCGTCGCGGGAGTTGAACTTCCACGTCTCCAGCCACTGCTCGCTGGTGAAGCCGAAGCCGACGTCCAGGGCGTCGGTGAGCGAGTACACCAAACCGGCGCGGAACCCGCCGCCCCAGTAGGGGCGGGCCCCGGTGGCCGCGAGGAACGTGTTGGGCTGTCCGGGGATTCTGTTGGGCGCGGCGAAGTAAGCCGGGTCGAAAGTCACCGAGGTGATGTCTACCGTCGGCCCGAAGCCGACGACCAACCGGTCGGTCATCTGGTACGAGACGGTCGGGGCCAACTGCAACAGCTGCATGTTGGCGTACGTGGGGCCGAGTACCAGCTGTCCGAAAGGGTCGGTCGGTGACAGGATCGGGTTGGTCGTGGTGCCGGGGAAGTTCACACCGCCGCCGCCCAGCGCGATGAGCCCGAGGCCGAATGTGACCGGGCTCTCGTCGTCCAGTTTGGACACGACCCCGAGGGTCGGCACCAGCGGGAACCCGTTATCGCTGCGCGTCCGTTCCGACAGAACCGTGCCGCCCAGTTGTGGGCGGCTCGACGAGACGTACAAGTTGGGATAGATGAACGAGCCGCCGATCGACGCTTCGTTCCGCCCGAGCCGGCCGACGGCGGCGGGGTTCCAGTACAGCGCGCCAATGGCGTCGATGGGCGTGGCCGTCGAAACCCCCGCCATACCGCCGTTCACGGCACCGGCACCGGGCAGGTGCACGCCCGGCTGCGCAATTGCCGTGACCGGGAACCCCGCGAGTAACAGCACGACACCCAGTACCGTCTGGTATGCGCGTTTCACGTTCAACTCCCAGGGAAGGTCGGATTGTTCTGGAAGTATCGGTTGGGTGGGTAATGTGACTTGAAAGGGGCTGCGGGGTGGGAGCAGTCTATCCGGAAGTGACAATCGCCGGACACCCGCGCGAATCGAGAACAACCGCGCTAGAGTCGAATGGAAAAGATTACCAAATATGATGTTATGACTCACCCAGTTGCTTCCGGTTGTTGTTGGGATGTCGGGTCGGCGAGGAACTCGCGAACGGCACAGCGGTTGATCCCCATCTCCGCCGCCATGCGACGGACCCGATGCCGACCGGCGACAAGCGGCGCGCTCAGGTCGATCCGGTGATGAAACCCTGGTCGTGATCGACAGCAGCACGGTCTGGTCGTACCGCTACAAAGTCGCATGAGGGCCGCCGCGCGTAACCGTCGTGAGAGTTCGACCCGCTTGCAGGAGCTGTTTGATGGCCCGTATCCGTGTGTACCCCTTGTTCGCGGTGCTGCTCGTCACAGGTCCGGCGGCGGCGAAGCCGGCCGAGCTGCCCTTGGCGGCGGACGGGAAGGCTTTTGTCCCGGTGGTCGTGTCCGAGAAGGCATCGACCGCCACAAAACAGGTG
>JBJSXS010000214.1:0-7799 GCA_046086545.1 Gemmata sp. | reverse complement strand
CGGCATCACCATCAAGGCGCAGACCGTGCGGCTCGACTACCGCGCCGCCGACGGCAAGGACTATGTCCTGAACCTGATGGACACGCCGGGCCATGTCGATTTCGCCTACGAGGTCAGCCGCAGCCTCGCCGCGTGCGAGGGCTCGATCCTGGTCGTCGACGCCTCCCAGGGCGTCGAGGCGCAGACCCTGGCCAATGTCTACCAGGCGATCGACAACGGTCACGAGATCGTCCCGGTCCTCAACAAGATCGACCTGCCCGCCGCCGATCCCGCGCGGGTCAAGCAGCAGATCGAGGACGTGATCGGCATCGACGCCTCCGGCGCGGTCGAGGTCTCGGCCAAGACCGGCCTAAACATCGGCGCGGTGCTGGAGGCGCTGGTGCAGCGCCTGCCGTCGCCGCAGGGCGACCCGTCCGCGCCGCTCAAGGCGCTGCTGGTGGATTCCTGGTACGATCCCTATCTGGGCGTCGTCGTGCTGGTGCGCATCCGCGACGGTCGCCTGACCAAGGGCCTGAAAATCCGCATGATGGCCGCCGGCGCCACCTACGAGGTCGACCGGGTCGGCGTGTTCACGCCCAAGCCCAAGGACTTCCCGGTGCTTGGCCCCGGCGAGATGGGTTTCATCACCGCCGGCATCAAGGCGGTCGCCGACGTCAAGGTCGGCGACACGATCACCGAGGAACGCCGCCCGGCGGCCGCGCCGCTGCCCGGGTTCAAGCCCTCGTTGCCGGTGGTGTTCTGCGGCCTCTTCCCGACCGACACCGCCGACTTCGAGAAGCTGCGCGAGAGCCTCGCCAAGCTGCGCCTCAACGACGCGTCCTTCGTCTACGAGCCCGAGAGCTCGGCCGCGCTGGGCTTCGGCTTCCGCTGCGGCTTCCTTGGCCTGCTGCACCTCGAGATCATCCAGGAGCGGCTCGAGCGCGAGTTCGACCTCGACCTGATCGCGACCGCGCCGTCGGTCGTCTACAAGGTCCACCTCACCAACGGCGAGGTCGTCGACGTCTACAACCCGGTCGACATGCCCGACCCGGTGCGCGTCGACCACATCGAGGAGCCCTGGATCAAGGCCACGATCTTCGTGCCCGACGAGTACCTGGGCTCGGTGCTGAAGCTCTGCGAGGACCGCCGCGGCAGGCAGGAGCAGCTCACCTATGCCGGCTCGCGCGCGATGCTCGTCTACCGGCTGCCTCTGGCCGAGGTCGTGTTCGACTTCTACGACCGCCTGAAGTCGGTGAGCCGCGGCTATGCCAGCTTCGACTACGCGGTCGACAGCTACGAGCAGGGCGACGTGGTGAAGCTCGCGATCCTCGTCAACGCCGAGCCGGTGGATGCGCTGTCGATCATGGTCCATCGCGCCGAGGCGGAGAGCCGCGGCCGCGTGCTGTGCGTGAAGCTGAAGGAACTGATCCCGCAGCAGCTCTTCAAGATCGCCATCCAGGCCGCGATTGGCGGGCGCATCATCGCTCGCGAGACGGTCTCGGCCCTGCGCAAGGACGTGACCGCGAAGTGCTACGGCGGCGACATCACCCGCAAGCGCAAGCTCTGGGCCAAGCAGGCCGAGGGGAAGAAGCGGATGAAGCAGATCGGACAGGTGGAGGTGCCGCAGGAGGCGTTCCTGGCGGTGCTGGAGTCGGACGATTAGTGAATCGGCGTCTGCTCAGCGGCGGCCCGGGGGGGACCGCCGCTGAACCGCCCTCCCCTGCGTTTGCGCCGCATGGACCACACCGACACCCCACCTCCCGAAGTGCTTGACCTTCCGCCCGAGGAGCCTCCTGCGCCGGGCGGGCGCGCCCCCGCGCCCCGCCCACGCACGAACGCCCCGGTCCACAACGTCAGTTCGCTCCGCGCGGCCCTGGTGGTGATGACCGGGTTCCTCGGGCTGTTCCTCGTGGTGCGCACGGTCGCGGTCGAGCCGTTCGGCGTGCCCACCGGGAGCATGTCTCCGGCCCTCAGCGGGCACCACCGCGACGGCCCGTGCCCGCGGTGCGGGTACACGGTGCGCGTCGGCCGCCCCACCTCCGGCAACCTCGCCGAGTTCTTTCGCAAAGTCACCTGCCCGAACTGCGACTCCGGCCTCTCGCTGGCCGACGCGCGCGACCTGAGCGGCGACCGCCTCCTCGTGGACAAGAACGTGTTTTCCTTGCGCGGCCCCCGGCGCTGGGAGATGATCGTGTTCCGGTGCCCGAACCCGAACGATGAGTTCGGCAAGCCCTACGTAAAGCGCCTGGTCGGGCTGCCGGGCGAAACCGTCACCATCGTGGACGGCGACATCTACGCGAACGGCGAGATCGCGCGCAAGGATCTGGCCGCGATGCGGGAGACGCTGGTCCCGGTGTTCGACATGAACCACTCGCCGCACAACGGCGGGTGGGACTCGCGGTGGCTAATCGAGACCGCCGGCGACCCGCGGTTGCCCGCCGGCGCGGTGCCCGACGCGCCCGCCAACGCGCCCGCGGTCGTTGGCGCCGAACTCGTACTCGACGCGTCCGACACGGCCCAGACGACGGCCGCCCTCCGGTACCGGCACTGGCACATCGACGACCGCAAGGAGGCCCCCGTCCGCGCGTGGAACTCCTACGACGGCAGCCCGCGCCGCAGCGACCTGCCGCTCGCGCAGGACTTCTACCTGAGGTGCGAAGTCGAGGTCACGTCGGCCGTCGGCGCGCCCGGCGAAGCGAACTTCGAGTGCCGGCTGTACGACGGGCTGGACAAGGTGGCGGCGGAACTCACGGTCGGGCCGAAGAAGGACGGCCGCGCGCGACTGGTGCGCGAGAACCACGGCGGGCTGGCGTCCGCGGCCGGCGTGTCGCTCGAAGTCGGGAAGAAGTACGCCCTCGAGTTCGCCTTCATCGACCGCTGCGCGGTTCTGGCGCTCGACGGCCGCGTCGCCGTCGGACCGGCGGACCTGGAAGCGGCTGTGAAGCGCGGTCCGGAACCGCGACCGGTGCGCGTGGCCGCCCGCGGGTGCCGGGTCGTGGTCCGCAACCTCCAGTTGTTCCGCGACGTGCATTACACCGCGGACGCCACCGACTACCACGGGGTGCGTGCCCCCGCGGTGCTGAAGGCGGGCGAGTTCTTCGTGCTGGGGGACAACAGCGGGAACAGCGAGGACAGCCGGAAATGGCCGACCCCGGCCGTGCCGGAAGGGTCGCTGATCGGTAAACCATTCCTGATTCACCAGCCGCTCAAGCTCGGCCGCGTGTCGGTCGGCGGGCGCGAGCGGGCGTTCCAGACGCTCGATTGGTCCCGCCTGCGGTGGGTGCATTGACCCGCCCCGCCGGGCGAAAAGCACGAAACGCGAAGAGCGAAATTCGAAAGGCCGCGAAGCGAACAGCCCCTTTAGTTGTTGGCCCTGGTCCGATTCTGTGCCACACATTTGGATTCTTCCCCCGAAGGGTTCGCATGTCCATCGCCGCGACCACCGCTCCCGCCGCCAAGTCCGACGAGAAGGACAGGGCGAAACCGCCGCGCGACCCGGCCCGCGAGGTCGTCGAGACGGTCGTGTTCGTCGTGGTACTGGTGCTGCTGCTGAAGCTGTTCGTCACCGAGGCGTTCGTCATCCCCACCGGGTCGATGGCCGAGACCCTGTACGGGTACCAGCAGATCATCACCTGCAAGAAGTGCGGGCACGAGTTCCCGGTGAACTCTCACGACGAAGTGGAGGTGAACGCGGTCACCAAGCAGAAGCACCCGCTGGTCGCGTACTTTTGCCCGAACTGCCGCCACGAGGGCCGGATCAACGAACTCGACCCGAAGCCGGCTAACCGCACCGGGGACCGCGTCCTGGTGCTGAAGCCCCTGTACCACATCCGGCCCCCGGAGCGCGGGGACGTGGTGGTGTTCAAGTACCCGGAGGACCCGCAGCAGCAGCACACCGCGCAGAACTACATCAAGCGGGCGATGGGGTTCGGCAACGAGACGGTCGCGATCCACCGCGGCGAGTTGTACGTCACCACCTCGCTGACGTACCCCGAAGGGGAGGTGGACCCGGACGGGCGGGTGCTGTACCCGCGGCCGGCGGAGCCGCTCGACCTGTGGAAAATGCCCTACATGTACGCCAACAGCGCGCACGCGGAGGCGCTGTTCCGGGCGTCGCGCGACGCCGGGTTCACCGCGGGCGTGCCCGGCGGGTTCCAGATCGTCCGCAAGGGCGAGGACCAGGTGCTCGCCGACCGCCGCATCGTGTGGGACAACGACAAGCAGCCGGACGGGCTCCCGCCCGCGGCGCGGCGCTGGGTGCCGACCAGCGCCGCCTGGAAGCCGGACAACGACAAAAAGCCGGTGGCGTACCTGCACACGGGCGACGGGTACGACTGGCTCCGGTACCGGCACGCGGTCTGGACGTACTCCGTCCCCGGGCCGTACCCGTGGCGGTGGCCCGGCGGCACCCCGGCCGAGGACGCGAGCCGTGTGAGCGAGGCGGTGCGCAAACTGAAGAACGAGCTGTGGCAGCGCCCCGAGGCCGCGGCCATCAGTTCCACCGACGACAAGCGGCTCGACGTCAGCATGTCGCTGTTCCAGGGGGTGTTCAACGCCGGTTCGCCCGTGCCCGGCCCCGTGGACAACATGCTCGGGTACAACTCCGGCATCGACTACAACCCGCGATCGAGGGAAGAACAGAGCCGCGACCAGGCGCACGGCCGCCCGCAGCAACTGTGGGTCGGCGACTTGATTCTGGAGTGCGAGGTCGAGATCGCCGCGGGTGCTGAAGTGGCACTCGAACTGTCGAAAGGGTCGGACCGGTTCCGGGCCACGTTCGGCGGGGGCAAGGTGACGCTGTCACGGTCCGGCGCGAAGGAGGCCGAACTCGGCAGCAAGCCGTGCAAGGTGACCGCCGGCACCTACACCCTCCGCTTCGCCAACGTGGACGCGCGCCTACGGGTGTGGGTGAACGGGTCGCGGATCGCCTTCGGACCCGAGGCCGACTACAACCCCACCGAGCCGAACGGGTACGAGCCGGAGGACGTGAACAAAGAGGGCTGGACCCGCGCCAACGATATCGACGCGCCGGCCAGCATCGGCGCGAAGGGGCCGGTGCCGGCGGTGCGTAAGATCAAGTTGCACCGCGACGTGTACTACACCCGCAACCAGCCGACCGACCAGACCGGGGCCGACATCTACTACGTCCACCCGGGGCACTTCATGTGCCTTGGCGACAACAGCGCGCAAAGCTCCGACAGCCGCAGTTGGGGCACGGTGCCCGAGCGCCTGATGCTCGGCAAGGCGGTGTTCGTGTTCTGGCCCGCGTACCCACGCCCTAACCGCGTGGGGTTCATCAAGTGAGAGACGGGGCAGTTCCCCGTAATCGGTTTTCGGTAAGAGCGGGGCCGCTGTTGAGCGGCGACCCGAAACGGAGCGTTCATGCTGTCGGGCGAGATCCAGATCCGGGTGCGGTACGCCGAGACCGACCGCATGGGGCTGTTGCACCACGCGAACTACCTCGTGTACTTCGAGCAGGCGCGAACGGAGTTGCTGCGCGGCCGGCAGGCCTCGTATAAGGAGTTAGAGGATCAGGGGTACTTCCTCGTGGTCGCGAAGGCCGAGGTGAGGTTCAAAAGCCCGGCGCACTACGACGACGTGCTGACCATCCGCACCACGGTCGTGCGCACCTCGCCGGTGCGACTGGAGCACAAGTACGAGGTGACGCGCGACGGCGCCCTCATCGCGGAGGGTCTGACGACACTGGCGTGCGTGGGCCGCGACGGGAAGCTCCGCGAGATGCCGACCTGGCTCGCCGAAGCGAAGTAGGTCTAGGTCTGGGCGAGCCGTGAGCTTCAGCGACGGACCAGGGCAGCCGTCGTTGCGCTCGCGGCTCGCCCAGGACGCTCTCCAATACTGGAGGTCCCGTGCGCCGGTTCTGGATTCACGTCGTGCTGCCGGCGGTGTTCGCCGCGGTGCCGGTGCTGGCCGCGGCGCTGGTGTTCGTGGCCGTGCCGTCGGACGCGCGGCGCGACTACCTCGCCCGCGTCGAAACGTCGCCCATCGACTGGATCATTCTCGGGCTCGGGTTCACGCTGTTCGCCGCGCAGGTGGCGCTCGCGTGGCGCGCGATGCGGTGGCACGAAGCCGATTTCGATCTCCGGGCCGACCGGTGGCTCAACCACCTGAGCCAGGGCGCCGAGTGGTTCCCGCTGCTCGGGCTGATCGGCACCGTGTCCGCGATCCTGCTCACCTTCAGTTCGATCACCCCCGGCGCGAACCCGACGCCGCAGGACATCATCCGCAAGTACGCCCCGGCCATCACCGCGACCGGCGGCGGCCTGTACATGGCGTTCATCAACATCCTGCCGGCGTGGGTGGTCGCGCTGGGCCGCGACCTGATCCGCGCGCTGGCCGGCATCGCCCCGCCCCCCGACCCGAGGGGGCAGTCGTGATCACGCCGCCCCGGCGCGCCGTCACGCGCTTCTTCGTACCGCTCATCGACGTGCTGATTCTGCTGTTCTGTATCTTCCTGCTGATGCCGTTCGTGAGCGGGCCGACCTCGGCGGACCCGGCCGACACCAGGCCGGCCGCGCCCAAAGAGCAGCTGCCCGAAGACGTAAAGGAACTGCAGCGGCAACTCACCGAGGCGCGGGACCGGCTGTCCCGCATGGAGAAGGCGTCGCAGGCTCGGCTCAGCGACCGGCTCAGCGTGCGGGTGCTCCAGATCGACCGGCGGGACGGCACCGTGTACTACTTCGACCCGGACCGGCAAGAAATTCGCACCGCCGCCGACGCCCTGCGCCTGATCGACCGGCAGCGGACCGCGGCGAGCAAGGCCGGCGGGGTGAAAGACCTGTTCTTCCTGTTCCTGCTGCCCACGCGGTCGAGCTACCCGACGCAGGAGCAGGTGACCCAGATCCGGCAGTGGTTCAAGGACGTGCCCATCGGGTTCGACACCGCCAGCTTCGGCGAGTGAGGTTTCGATGTACACTTCGCTGTTCGCGGACGTGACGTCCGGCATGGCCGACAAGGTCGCGGCTTACGCGATCAGGGGCCTCGCTGTCGGCGGCGGGTTCCTGCTCGGCTACGCTCTGGGCAAAGGCGTCGCGTGGGCACTGGACCGGTGGGTGTTCGCGCACAAGGCGCCGGACCAATTGAAGAAGGCGTGCGCCCTCCTTAGCGGCGTGGCGGTCGCCGTTCTGGTCGCACTCGTCCTGTTCGGTGAGGGCGGCAACGGGCTGTTCGGCGGCGGCGGGACGGGGGACGGCAAGGGTTCGCCGGACAAGAAGGGCAAGGCCGACCCGACGCGCGCGGACCGGACGAAGGACGACAGCGTCCCGCAACCCAAGCCGGTCGATCCGGTGACGCCGCCGAAGCCGGCCGACGCGGTGATCCGTGTGACCGTGCTCGGCGGCAGCGACGTGCCGGGCGACGAGCGGTACTACCTGCTCGACGACGAGACCAAGCCGAAGACGTTCGCCGAGTTGAAGGACGCGGTCGCCGCGCGCAAGGCGAAGGAGCAAGGGGCGCTGGGTCTCGCGCTGTACTTCCGCCCCACGAACGCGCCCTCGCTCGACCCGCCGCACTACAGCATCGGCCAACTGACGCGGTGGGCGGGCGACACCGCCAAACTCGCCGTGACGTTCGCCGCGCCAAAGTAACATGGCCACCCTTCCCGACCCGCCGCCTGAAGCCCCCCGCGTGCTGCTGTTCGGGCACCGCGGCGCGGGCAAGTCCGCACTCATCGGCGCGCTCCTGCAGGCGGGGGAGACGCAGGGCGAAACGCTCCGCGGGGAGGTGGTTCACTCGTCCGTCGAGCTGCCGCGCATCCGCGAGGCCGCGTACAGCGGCAAGCTCGAATCCGCCAGCACCGAGCT
>JBJSXS010000213.1:0-6167 GCA_046086545.1 Gemmata sp. | reverse complement strand
CTCGATGAACTCGTGCGCGCGGGCCCTCTTCGCGGCCGCGACCACCTCGTCGCGGGTCGCCCCGCGCTTGCCGTAGGCGATGTTCGCCAGCACCGTGTCGTCGAACAGCTGCGTGTCCTGAGTGACCACGCCGATGAGCTTGCGCACCGAGCGCAGGTGCGCCGTGCGCAGGTTCACGCCGTCGACGAGGACCGAGCCCGTGTCCGGGTCGAAGAACCGCGGGAGCAGCGCCAGCAGCGTGGTCTTGCCGCACCCGTTGCCGCCGACCACGGCCACCGTCTCGCCGGCCTTCACGGTCAGGTTCACGTTGTCCAGCGTCAGGTTCTCGGCGGTCGGGTTGTACGCGAAGCACACGTGCTTGAACTCGATCCTCCTCGTGACCGCGGTCAGGCGCGGGCCGTCCGCGTTGCCGCGGATCGTCGGCTCGCGGTCGTACGTCTCGAAGATGCGGGCCGACGCGGCCTCGGCGGCCTGTAGCTTGGTGTACACGCTGGACAGCTTGCGCACCGGGTCCGCGATGGCGATCAGGAACGCGTAGAACTGGAGCAGCACCTCGAAGCTGAGGGGCTGGGAGCACGCGCGCACGCCCCAGATGTGTGTGCTCCCGGTGATGACCAGGTACACCCCGGCCGACAGCGCGAACCCGACCGACAGCACCACCAGCACCTCGATGGCCGGGTTGGTGAACGCGTCGATGTTCACCAGCCGCAGGGCCTTGCGGTAGAACTCCCGGTTGGCCACCCGGAACCGGCGGCGCTCGTGCGGCTCCCGCGCGAACCCCTTCACCGCCCGGATGCTGCTGAACGACTCGTTCAGGATCTTGTACATGGCCGACATGCGCTGCAGCGCCTTTTTGGACGCCTTGCGCATCGCCTTGCTCACCCGCATCAGCACGTACAGGGCCAGCGGAACGATGAGGGCGAACATGAGGGTCAGTTGCCAGCAAATGGCGCACGCCACGACGAAGCACGCGACCGCCTTGAACGGCTCCGCGATCACCCGCCCGTACAGCACCTTGAAGCCGGCCCCGACCTGCTCGGTGTCGTTGGTGAACCGGGCCATCAGGTCGTTGGTGCCGGCCGCCTGGAGCTGCCGCACGTCCTGGCGCACCACCCGGCGGAAGAACGCGTTCCGCAGGTCGAACAGGGTGCGGTGCGTGACCTGCCCCACCAGCGACTCGTGCACGAACTCGAACACGCCCTTGACCAGCACGCACGACAGCAGCGCGCCGATGAGCCACAGGAACTGCTGGAACGCCTCCGCCGGCAGGTGCCGGACCACCTTCGCGCGCAGCCACTGGTACCGGTACACCCAGTCCGAGTGGTAGTTGTGGTACTCGGTCTCGGCGGCCAGCTTGGCCGAGTACCCGCGCTCGATCTTTTCGTTCTCGGGCGTCAGCGGCTTGGCGCCCAACCCCTGCAGCGACAGGGACAGCCGCTCGCGCTCCCGCTTCCGCTCCGGGTCGTCGCGGAGCCGCTCGTGCTCGGCGATCTCGGCGTCCACCCACTGGTTCAGGCTCTGCCCCTTGTTGAGCAGTTTCAGCACCGGAAACAGCGCGCCGAGGTTCACGCTCCAGAGTACGGCCACAACCATCGCGCAAAGGACGGACGTGACCAGCGGTCGCCGGTACGGCCACGAGAACCAGACGCTCCGCCGGAAGTTTCGCATCGCCCTCGTCTCTGGCCGCCGCACGCGGTTCGCGCCGCACGCCCGGGCCTTATAACCCGCCGGGCCGGACCGAACAAGGCGGCTTGCCCAGTCGGTCCGGAGTTCCAAGTTTCAAGTTCCAAGTTCCGAGCGGAAGTCGCACAATGGCACGGGGTTCGTGTGCCTCAGTTGGAACTCCGGAACTTGGAACTTGGAACTCACGTCCGTGCGTGGCTCGACCTGCCGCCCGGCCCGTGGCCGCCGGACCACTACGCGCTGCTCGGGCTGGCCCGCGGGGGCGGCGACGTTTCCGAAATCGAGGCCCGTGTGCTGGACCGCATGGAGGTGCTGCGCCCGCACCAGCTCGTGCACCCGGACGCGGTCACCGACGGGATGAATCGGCTGGCGCAGGCGCTGGTGTGCCTGACCGACCCGGTCGCCCGCGCCGCCTACGACCGCTCGCTGGGCATCGCGCCCCCGCTTTTCGAGGTGGTCGACGACGAACCCCTCGCCGAGGAGTTGTGGGAGCCGGCCGCGCCGACCGAGGTGCCGTTCCAGCCGGAAACGCGCCCGCCGGGCGACGGCCCCCTGCCCTACGAGGTGGTGAGCCCGGTCACGCCCGCGGACAAGTGGCTGCCCTACGAGGTGGTGCCAGACGCCGAGCGCGCGAACGAACCGCCCCCCGCGTACGAGGTGGTGTCGGAGGCGCCCCGCCCGGCCCGGCACGCTCCCCTTCCCCCGCAACCGCCGGTAGTCGGGCGCAAGTTATATCGGGCGCTGGTCGTGCTGCGCCGCGCGGTGCGGGCGTGGGAGCGCCTGCAGCCGGTGATGGGCAACCCGGGCGAGGCGCTGGCGACGCCGATGGCGGTGCTGCTGTTCCTCCGCGCGCTGGCTGCGGCGCGCGAATCGCTGCCCGGGGCCGCGTTCGTCGTCGGCGCGCCCGGCGCCCCGGGCGGGGTCGTCGCCGCGCTGGTGCGCACGCCGCACGCCCTCCACGCGGTGCGCACTCTGATCCCGTCACAGCGGCAGTCGTTGGCCCGGGACTGGCGCTTGGGGTACGACGCGCTCAGGCGCGAGCGCGACCGGTTGCGCGCACTCGCCCGCGTCACGCGCGACACACGCCGCGCGACCGGAGCCGCCAGCACGATCCGTATATTCCGCCGCGCCCCGGAACTCGTGTTAGCAGCGTTGGCCCTTGCCGTGTTGCTCGTCGCACTGGTGCGCCGCAACTCGTGACCGGCTATTTGCTTGACGCGACTCTCTGCGCCACCTAGACTTAGGACGTTCCCGGGTGAAGACCCCCGCCAACTCAACCGAGGGACCACGCACGTGACGAAGAAAGAAATTGTTGCGACCATCTGCAAGCGCGCGAACGACGAGAAGTTGATTCCTAAGCACAACCTGACGCAACTGGCAACGAAAGAAATCGTCCAGTGGACGTTCGAGGCGATCATCGAGACCCTGGTCCGGGAGGGGCGCATCGAGTTGCGCAACTTCGGGGTGTTCGAGGTCAAGCAGCGAAAGCCGCGCAAGGCCCGGAACCCGCGGACCGGGGCGCCCGTCAACGTCGAGTCGAAGAACGTGGTGACGTTCCAGCCCGGCATGAAGATGGAAGAGCAGGTGCGGAAGTTCGGCAAGCCGGCCGAGCCGAAAAAGAAGAAGCCGCGCAAGGCGAAGGCAACCAGAACGGGTGAGACGACACCGTCTGCCAACGGCACCGCACCGGCCGAGTTCGCCACCGCCGCGGTCCCGGTTGGGGCCAGCACCGACGCGCCGGCCGCCACCTGATACACCTCGCGCGAGCAGTAACAGGACGAGGTGCCGGGCGTCGGCCCGGCACCTCGTCGTTCTTTGGTGTCTGCCCTTCGCCGAGCCGCGATGCCTTGCGCTCGGCAGATAGGCCTGGGGAGCGGGACCCGGTGTGGGCGCGGTCGGCCTCTCGCGCACACTGGCGGTCGGGGCTTGTTAGATCACATTCCCTCTGTTGAAATCGAAACGGTCAGCGCTGCTGACGCGCGAGCTTCTTGCGGTCGCTCTCCTTGAGGTAGAGCTTGCGCATCCGGATCGACTCGGGGGTGATCTCCACCAACTCGTCGTCCTCGATGTACTCCAGCGCCATCTCCATCGAGAAGATGGTGGGCGGCTTGATGACCGCCTTCGCGTCGCTGCCGCTGGCGCGCATGTTGGTGAGCGGCTTCGGCTCGGTCACGTTCACCACCATGTCGTTGTCGCGGCCGTGGTCGCCCACGATCTGGCCCTCGTACACGTCCTCGCCGGGGGCCACGAACAGCCGCCCCGAGAGCCCGTCAACCGAATAAGCGGTCACCTTCGCGGTGTTCTTCGAGATGTACACCCCGGTATCGCGCCCGGCCGCCGGCCCCTTCACCGGCTGGTAGTCGAGGAAGTTGTGGTGCATCAGCGCGGTGCCCTGCGTGGCGGTCAGCATCTTGGTTCGCAGCCCGATCAGCGAGCGGGCCGGGATGTGGAACTCGACCTGCGTGATCCCGCGGTGGCTCTCCATCCGCTGGAACTCGCCCTGGCGCTCCAGCACCAGCCGCATCACCGCGTTGTGGTGGTCGTTGGGCACCTCCACGACGAGGTGCTCGTACGGCTCCATCTTCTGGCCGTCGATCTCCTTGACGATCACCCGGGGCTTGCCGACCGCGATCTCGGACCCCTCGCGGCGCATCGTTTCGAGGAGCACCCCCAGGTGCAGCAGCCCGCGCCCGCTGACGATGAACTCGCTCTCGCGGTCGCCGGGGGCCACCCGCAGCGCGACGTTGTGCTGAAGCTCCTGGTCGAGCCGCGCCCGCAACTCGCGGCTGGTGAGGGGCTTGCCCTCCTTGCTCGCGAACGGCGAGTCGTTGACCTTGAACACCATGTCCAGGGTCGGCTCGTCGATCGTGAGCGGCGGCAGCGCGCGGGGCTTGTCGAACTCGCAGATGGTGTCACCGATATCGGCCTCGTCGATGCCCACGACGGCGCACACGTCGCCGGCCCGCAGCTCCTCGACTTCCTTCTTCGCGAGCCGGTCGAACTCCAGCACCTGCACGATGGTGTCGGGCAACACCGACCCGTCCTTCTGCTTGACGACGGACACCTTCTGGTTCTTCTTGATCTTGCCCGCGAAGATGCGGCCGATGGCGATCTTTCCCTTGAACTCGTCGTACTGGAGGGCCATCACCTGCATTTGGAGCGGCGCGGCCTCGTCCACGTCCGGTGCCGGCACGTTGTTCAGGATGGCGTCGAACAGTGGGCGCAGGTCTTTCGGCTCGACGTTCATGTCGGTGGTGGCGATGCCCGCGCGGCCGCTCGCGTATATGATCGGGAAGCTCGCGGTCTCGTCGTCGGCGCCCAACTCGATGAACAGGTCGAACATGAGCGCGTGGACGTCGGTGATGCGCGCGTCCGGGCGGTCGATCTTGTTGATGATCACGATGGGGCGCAGGCCCGAAGCGAACGCCTTCTTGAGCACGAACCTGGTCTGGGGGAGCGGGCCCTCGGCCGCGTCGACGAGTACGAACGCGCCGTCGGCCATCTTCAGGATGCGCTCGACCTCGCCCCCGAAGTCGGCGTGCCCCGGGGTGTCGATCAGGTTCACCTTCACGTCGCCGATGCGGATGCCGCAGTTCTTGGCCAGAATCGTGATGCCCCGCTCGCGCTCCTGGTCGTTGGAGTCCATGATGAGGCCGTGCTGGCCCCCGACCAGTTTGTCCAGTTCCTCGCTGCGGAACTGGCCCGACTGGCGCAGCATCTGGTCAACGAGCGTGGTCTTGCCGTGGTCGACGTGGGCGATCACCGCGACGTTCCGAATGTCGTTCCGCTTCATGGATTGGTTCGTCTTTTCCGGTCTGGTGAAGTCAAGCGCTCCCCGTAATGTAGGAGTTGAGTGGGCCGCGCGGAAGGGCAGAAGCCGTGTGGATTCGGTGAACGCCCCCAAAACCGTGCAGCCCCGGCCCACGTGGGGCCGCCGGCCCGATGGCTCCGGGCGAGAGGGTGCTATGCTGCTGTACATCATTCGCCACGCGGAAGCGGTCCAACTCGGGTCCCCGGGCGCGGCCCGCGACTTCGACCGCGCGCTCACAGAGGACGGGCACCAGCAGGCCCTCGCCCTGGCCCGCGCGTTCGTCCGGCTCGGCCTCCAGGTGGACACGGTGGTTGCCAGCCCGCTGGTCCGCGCGCACCAGACCGCGGTGGACCTGCTCAGCGTGTGGCACCCCGGGGCGCGACCGGTGACGTACGACGTACTGAGTCCCGAGCGCCTCAAGCCCGCGCGGCTGTCCGGGTTCCTCGCCGGAGTGTCCGGGAGCCGCATCGCCGCGGTCGGTCACATGCCGGAACTGGGCGGCTACGCCGAGTGGCTCATCGGCGCCGCCGAGGGCAGCGTGCCGCTCGAGAAGGCGGCGGTCGCATGCATCGAGTTGCAGGGCAAGCCCGAAAAAAGCGCGGGCCGGCTGCTGTGGCTGGTCACGCCCGAATGGGTGAAGTGAGCGCAGAGGCGGAGCCCAACGCGTCGCGGC
>JBJSXS010000212.1:0-9527 GCA_046086545.1 Gemmata sp. | reverse complement strand
CCCGGGGGTACCCCCGGGCGCGCGTCGCCCCGCCCGGCCGGGGAGGGGCGCTTGAGCCGCCGCGCCGCCTAGAACGCGCCGCGGAGCACCGGCACGCCCCACCGCGGGCGCGCCCGGTACGGGCCGGTGCGCCGCGCGGCCGCGTCGAGCAGCCCTTCGAGGACCGCGTCCGCGGCGGCGGGCTGCCCGTCCTCGCGCTCGTGACAGTAGCGGTGGTAGGCGTACCGCAGATAGGCCGCGTAGGCCGACAGCACGCCGCGCCCGCGCTGGTGCCGGTGCCGGCGCATGAGGAGCAGCAGGTTGCGCGTGTCGTAGTACCGCTGCCACCTCTTGCCGGCGCGCTTGAACGCGGTCGACCCTTTGTGCCACACCAGCGGCTCCGCGAGCACCCCGCACGCGAACCCGGCGGCGAGCACGCGCAGGCAGAAGTCGGCCTCTTCGTGGATCAGGAAGAACCGGTCGTCGATCAGGCCCACGGTCGCGAACACCGCCGCGCGGACCATCATGCAGCAGCCGTTCACGATGTCGGTGTCGTCCACCGCGGGCGGCTCGCTCGCGCGCTCGGGCACCTCCTTGCGCGCGAAGAACCCCGGGAAGCCGGGCGGGTTGAAGGTGACGCCGTCGGTCATCACCACGTCCGGCTCGTCCATGTACCGGATCACCGGGCCGATCACCCCGAACCGCGGGTGCGCCTCGAACGCGCGCAGCAGCCGCTCGACGATGGTCGGCGCTACGGTGGTGTCGTTGTTGAGCAGCACCACATGCGTCGCGCCGCGCTCCAGCGCGTACCGGATGCCGGCGTTGTTCCCGCCGGACCAGCCGAGGTTCTCGTCGTTGCGCACGACGTGAGCCCACGGGAACTCGTCCTTGAGGGCGGCGCACGGGTCCGGCCGCGACGCGTTGTCCACCAGCACCACGTGCGCCGGCGCGGTCAGCCCGGCCAGCGACTTGAGGCACTTGCGGGTGTCCTCGGTGCCGTTAAAGTTGACCGGCACGATCCACACGTTCGGCGTCACGCGCGGCCCCCCGGCGCGGCCGCCCGCTTCAGCCGCCGGGCCCCCCGTGCGAGCGGGCCCGGCAGCGCGCACACGCCCGCCAGGGCGAGCGTGCGCGGGCGCAGGTCGCCGGCGCGCAGGCACCTCCAGAACCGCCCCCCGGCGGTGCGGGTGTCGCCCCGGTCGTAGGCCAGGTACGCGTGGCTGAACAGGTGAACCCGCAGCTGCTGCTGCACGAAGGTGCGGTCCGAAGGGGACAGGTCACACCTCACCAGGACGTTCCGCAGGGCCTGCACGAACTCCCCGATCATCTTGTCGTGGTCGCTCGACATGTTGTCGAGGTGCCTGGTGTAGTTCGCCAGCGGCTCCGCCATGTACGCCCAGGTGAACCGGTGGGCCATGCGGAGCCACAGCTCCCAGTCGGCGGCGCCGCAGAGTTTTGGGTCGAACCCGCCCGCGGCCCCGAACGCCCCGCGCCGAACGATGGCCGCGCCGATGAACACCGGGTTGCGCACCACCATCCGGCGGAAGAACGGCCCGCGCTCGAACACGCGAAACCCCGGCTCCGGTGCGGCGTGCGGCAGCGCGAAGAACGGCGCCTGCCCCGACGACTCGATCCACGAAACGTACCCCGCCCGCGGGTTGCCCATCCGCGCCTCGGCGAACAGGCAGTCGACCTCGGGGTGCGCGTCGAGGAACCGCACCGCGCGGGCCGGCGCCCCGGGCAGCCACTGGTCGTCGCAGTCGAGGAACCCGACGTACCGCCCGCGGCACACCGCGAAGGCCGCGTTGCGCGCGGTCGCCGGCGTGCCGCTGTTCGGCTGCCACAGGTACCGCGCGCTCGGGTCGGTCGCGGCGACGACCGCCCGGGTGTCGTCCGTGGAGCCGTCGTCCGAGACGATCACTTCGAGATCCGGGACGCCGCTGTTCCGTAGCGCGAGCAGGCAGTCGCGCACGTACCCCGCGCGGTTGTACGTAGGAACGATGCACGTCAAAGGCGCCCCGTCGTCACTCATGCGCGGCCCCGTCGGACGGCGTACAGCATCCCGCACGCCAGGCCGCGCGGGCCCACGGCCGCGGCGCGCGTGGGCGCGTGTTTCGCGGCACCCAGCTCGGCGGCCCCGGGGCGCGCGTGGGCGCGGCCCGCGGCCGCGAACCGGTGCGCGCGGCCGCGCCCGCGCGACGCGGGGCCGGGGGTGACGATGACGGGGCGGGTCGCGGTCATGGTGAGTCGCGGCGGGTTCGGGTGAGCGGTGTCACGGGGCGGGGCGCCCGGCGAGCGCCCGGTAGCCGGCGATGCGGCCGCCGAAGGCCCACGTGTCGCGCAGCGCCGACAGCCTGGCCCGGCGGCGGCCCAGCAGGCGCAGCGCCCAGCACCGGGCGACCGCGACCGCGTACCGGCGCAGCACCCAGCGGGGCACGCCGAACAGGCGCGGCGACGGGTCCGGCGGCGGGGCGACGAGGATCGCGGTCCGGTTCGCGTCGCGGTAGAACCGGGCCAGGTAGTCGAGGGTCATTCGCTTCGGATCGACGTAGTGCCGGACCTGCATCCCCGGGCACCACACGACCGGCCCGCGCGCGCGGGCGGCGTTCAGGTACACGACGTCGTCCCCGCCCGCCTGGTTGGCCCCGATGTGGCCGAGCTGCGGGTCGAACCGGAGGCCCGCGACCGCCCCGCGCCGGTACGCCATGTTCGCGCCGTAGATGTACTCGCTCGGGCCCAGGTCGCGCTCGCTCGGCCCGTGGTTCACGCCGCAGAACCCGGTGCGCAGCGGCTCGAACACCGCCGCCAGGTCCGGGTCCGGGTCGGCCTGGAACCACGGGTCGATGGGGCCGCCCACCGCCGCCGCGTCCGGGCGCCGGCGGGCCGTCTCGACGAACGCCGCGAGCCAGCCAGCGGACACCAGGACGTCGTCGTCGGTCCAAACCACCCAGTCGGCCGCGGTGCTCGCCAGCGCCCGGTTGCGCGCGTTGCTGAGCCCCGGTTGCGGCTCGAACGCCCGCCGGAGCGGGAGGGCGCTCGCGTGCGCGTCCAGCACGCGCTCGGTCTCGTCGGTGCTGTTGTTGTTCACCACCAGCACGTCCCACCGGACGCCCGCAGGCGCGTGCAGCGCGCGCAGGCCCCGGAGCGTCTGGTCGAGCAGCGCGGCGCGGTTCCAGGTGCAGATCGCGACGGTAACGTTCATCGGCGCCCCCCGCCGGGGAGCCGCCGGCGCACCGCGCCCCAGGCCGCGCCGGGGAGCCGCCCCAGCACCCCGCGGAGCGTGTCCGGCCGGGTGAGTTCCGCGAACGCCTCTTCGCGAACGATCTGGAACGGGAACTCGGTCGCGAGCCGGTGCTCCTCGCGCCACGCGGGGCGCGCGGCCAGTTCCGTCTCGCGCACGAACAGGAACGTGTTCTGCTGGTACCACGACTCCACGCGGCGGTCGCGCAGCACCCGCGGGCGGATCGGGTCGAGCCGCACGAAGCCCCGGGCCTTGAACAGCTCGCGCCAGAACGCCGGCCACTGCTCGTTGATGTGGTCCGTGCCCTGCTGCCCGGGGACCGCCGCGGAGAACAGCACCGCGGGCGCGGACCCGGTGAGCAGCTGCACCAGCCCGGGCGCCGCGGCCTCGGGCAGGTGCTCGGCCACCTCCAGGCACACCGCGAGGTCGAACGCGCGCCCGAGCGGCGGCGGGGCGTTCAGGTTCACCGGGCGGAACCGGTCGGCCGGGATCTTCAGCTTCGTCCGGTCCACGTAGTCGCCGTCGATGCCCAGTATGTCGGTCACCCCGAGTTCGGCGAACGCGGCCAGCCACGTGCCCAGCCCGCACCCGACGTCGAGGACCGACGCCGGGGCGACGAGGCCCATCACCAGCGGCGCGACGGCCCGCGCGGACCGGAGCGAGCCGTCGGCCTGGCTCGCGTAGAACGCGTCGTCGTAGGGCGTCGCCGGGGGCGCGACCGGTGTGGTCGGAGCGGACATTCGTGCTTCTCACTCGCGGGGGACGATTTCCCAACTCGCCGGCCAGCACACCGGGCCGGCGTTGGGCGGCGGCAGCCGGCCGGTGCCGAACACGTCGGCGGCGACCACGGTCAGCTCGGCGGCGCCGTAGACCACGTCGAAGTCGTGTGCGCGGCTCCCGAAGTACAGGTCCAGCGGGTACACGCCCGGCATCAGGGGCAGCTCGGGCAGCCGGCACACGACGGTTCCGGCGCGGAGCGGGCGCGGCGCCGCGCCCGCCGTCACCTTGTTGTTGATCCCGAATATGGGCGTGCGGTGCGTGTCCGTCACCACCACCCCCAGCGTCACGTCGGCCAGCGGCTCGGCCAGCTCGAACTCGACCTCGACCCGGGCCGTGCCGCGCATGGGCACGCCCGGCGAGCACCCGTCGGCGTCGTCAACGACCCGCGCCCGGCGCATCGCCGGCACCGACCCGCCCACCCGCCCGCGGTGCGCGGTGAGGTCCGCCTCCGCGCCCGCCGCGCCCAGCGCGTCGCGGTTGTACGCCGCGACCACCCCGCGGGCCGGCCCGTCGTCGGCCACCGTGCCGCCGCGGAGCCACACGCACCGCGAGCACAGGCTCTGCACCGCGACCATGTTGTGGCTCACGAACAGCACCGTGCGCCCGCCCGCGGACACCTCCCGCATCTTTCCCAGGCACCGGTTCTGGAACTCCGCGTCCCCGACCGCGAGCACCTCGTCGATGATGAGGATTTCCGGGTTCAGGTGCGCCGCGACCGCGAACGCGAGCCGCACGTACATGCCGCTGCTGTACCGCTTCACCGGCGTGTCCAGGAACCGCTCGACCCCGGCGAACGCGACGATGGCGTCGAAGTTCCGCGCGATCTCGCGCCGGCTCATCCCCAGCACGCTGCCGTTCAGGAAGATGTTCTCGCGGCCGGTCAGTTCCGGGTGGAACCCGGTCCCCACCTCCAGCAAACTGCCGACCCGGCCGCGCAGCTCGACGCGCCCGCCGGTCGGCTCGGCGACCCGGGACAGCACCTTCAGGAGCGTACTCTTGCCGGCCCCGTTGCGCCCGACGACGCCGACCACCTCGCCCGGCTGCACGTCGAACGACACGTCGCTCAGCGCGCAGAAGTCCGAGCCCCGCGGCGCCGCCGGCCGGCGGAACCGGCGCAGCGCGGCGCCCAGCCGCTCGGTCAGGTTCAGCCCGCCCCGCGGCGGCCCGCCCAGCCGGTACCGCTTCGACAGGTTCTGGACTCGGATCGCCGGGGGCATCGCCGCCTCAGATGGTGTCCGCGAAGCTGCGCTCCACGCGCCGGAAGTACAGCAGCCCCAGAGCCGCCAGCAGCGCGCCGACCGCCGCCGACACCGCGAACGCGTACCCGTCGAACGGGCCGCCCAGCGCCGCCTGCCGGAACGCCTGCACCAGCCCGTGGGCCGGGTTCAGCGGCAGGTACGTCTGCGCGGCCGGGCTCAGGGCGCCCCCCGGCAGGTACAGGCTCGGGGTGGCGAACATCCACAACTGCACGCCGAAGGTTAGCACGTACTTGAAGTCGCGCTGCGCCACGATGAGCGCCGCCAGCAGGATGCCGACCCCGGACGCGGCGACCGCGAGCGACAGAACCACAAGCGGCAACAGGAGTACGGTCCACCCGGGCACGACCCCCAGCGCCAGCGCCATCGCCGCCAGCAGCACCGACGCGATGGCCAGGTCGAACACGCCGACCCCGACCGTGCTGAGCGGGATCACGAGGCGCGGGAAGTAGATTTTGGTGACCAGCCGCTCGTTCGCGACCACGCTGTTGGCGGCCGCGGTGACGGTGTTCCCGAAGAACGTCCACGCGACCATGCCGGCGAACACGAACAGCGGGTAGTGCTCGACGCCCTTGCCCAGCCCGCCCATCTGCCCCATGAACAGCGCGAACACGGCCATCGTGGCAAGCGGCTGTGCGACCGCCCAGCCGAGGCCCAAAACCGTCTGCTTGTACCGCACCCGGATGTCGCGCAGGGCGAGAAAGTATAGCAGCTCACGGTACCGCCACAGCTCGCGCAGGTCCGGCAGCCCCCACCCGCCTTGCGGTTCGAGGACGGTGAGCGGCGGCTCGGCACACGGCGCGAGGCTTTTCACCGGCGGCGGGGTGGCCGTGCCGGCGGGCGGGGCGGCGGTGTCGGGCTGAGCGTCGGAAAGCACCATACCCCTCTCTTAGCACACCAGAAGGAGCCTTTTACGGGGACCCGCGGGGCGGGCGCCTGCGCTTGGGGCGCTCCCCCGCGCGGGCTCCCGGGCGCGGCTACACGTTCTGGTTTCGCGCCCGGCCCGCGACCAGTACCCCCAGCGCCGCGCCGGCGCCGCCGAGCAACACGTCGGTGACGCTCGGCGCGTGCACATCGGACCACCGCTGCGCGCTTTCGAACAGGCCCGCGACGGCCAGCCCCAGCACCGCGGCGAGCGCGACCGCCGTCGGCACCGACCCGGGGCGCCCGCGGCGCGTCCTGGGGGGCAACCGCCGCGCCGCCACCAGCACGCCGAGCAGCCCGAACAGGACGGCCCGCGTCAGCACCTCTTCGAGCGCGGTGAGCGGTTCGCCGCGCTCGGCCCCGGTCACCCATTCGAACGGCCGCGGTTCGGGCAGGCGCGGCGCGCCGGGGGGCGGCATCGTGACCGGGGTCATCAGCGCGAACCAGACCACCGCCCAACTCGCGACGAACGGCAGCGCCAGCCCCTCGTGGTGGATGCGCGCCGCGTACCACCCGAGGACCGGGGTTAGCGCGCCGACGAGCGCGTCCGTCGCGGCGGGCGCGCGCGACTGGACCAGCAGCTGCGCCGCTTCGAGGGCGAGCGCGAGGGCGGCGCACGCCAGCGCCACCGGCCCGGCGCCCCACCGGCCCGGGCGCCCGTTGACCCGGGCCAGCAGCAGCCCTACCGGGAAGTACAGGCCCGCGAGCCGGGCGAGCTTCGAGTACTGCCGCCACCGGTCCGCGTCGCTCGGCCCGGCGAACTCGGCGAACGGCCGCCACACGACCCCGTCGCGGAGCTTCCGGTACAGGTCGGCCGGGCTCGCGCTCAAGTCGAACGGGAGCGTCTGCACGAACAGGAGCAGCCCCAGGTAGGCGCCCAGCAGGCGCCCGGCCGCGTTCACGTCGGCCCGCACCCACGCGGCGGTCGCGCGGTCGGTGAGCCGCTGGCCGCACGCGGCCCACAGCAACATCCCCGCGAGCGCGCCGAAGCCCTGCGCGACGACGTCCGACAGGGCGCAGGTGCGGGTGGGCGTGTACAGCTGGGCGCACTCGACCGCGGCGGAGAACAGCACGCACGCGGGCAGGAGGAGCAGGCCGCGGAGGGCCACGGTGCGCGGGTGCCCGCCGCGGTCGGCGCACGCCGCGCCGAGCAGCGCGAACCCGAGCGGCACCCCGAGCAGCACGTTCGCCAGCGCGTCCGACCGGGAGCCGATCCACAGGCCGTCGCGCAGAACGGCGTCGAGGCCGTGCGTGCGCGGGCCGAAGCGGAACGGCACCAGGCTGCCGTACACGACGAACGCGGCCGCGCCGGCCGCGGCCCACGCCAGCGCCCGGCGGCCGGTGGTCAACGCGGCGCCCCCTTGGGCGCGGGCAGCGCGGTCCCGCCCTTCTCGGGCGGCAGCGCGGTCATGATCAGGTGCGCCGGCTTCGCGGCCACCTTCTGCATCTCCTCGCGGCTGGCGCGCCCGCCGTTGTCCACGAGCACCAGGTCGAGCAGCTGCAGTTCGGCCCACAGTATGGCCAGCGCCAGCGGCATCATCATCCACCCGGCCAGGTCGTGGAACACCCGGTCCCCCAACTCCTTGCCGGCCTCGTTGTACAGGATGCCGGTGAGCACGATCCGCAGCACGTTGGACAGCACCGCGACCGGCACCGCAGAAACCAGGATCAGTGCCCGGTCCGGCCACGGGCGCTTCACCAGCATCGCCATCCCGGCGGCCAGCGCGGCGAACGTGAGCATCATGCTCAGCCCGCTGCACGCCTCCTCCACGCGCAGGGTCTGGTCCTTGACGTGCAGGACGATGCCCTCGCGGTACGTCGCGTACCCGACCGTCTGGAGGACGAATTCGGACGCGACCGACGCGACCTTCTGCAGCTCCCAGCCGAGTGCCACCTCGGCCCGGTACGGGAGCGGGAACATGAACATCAGGAACGCCAGCGCCGGCCACAGCCACGCCAGCGCCTTCCACCCGCCCAGCAGCAGCGCCGCGCCGCACAGGTTCAGGACCAGCGATACGCCCTGCAGCCACTCCTTCGCGAAATTCGTTTTGCCGGCGAGGGCGAACAACGCGATCCCGGCGCCCACGAACGCCAGGCCCCACGGCTCCGGCCAGCGGACGCGCGGCGGCGCCCACTCCTTCCATCGCCACGCCAGGTACGCGGCGAAGAACGGGACCAGGAACCCGTGCGAGTAGTCCGGCTTGAGCCACTGCTTGAAGCAATACTGCAGCAGCCCGGCGTACAGGAACGTGAGGGCCGCGACCAGCACCAGGAAGGTGGCGACCCACCCGGGGGTGCGGACCACCTGAGCGGCCGGCGCGCCCGAGCGTGCGGAGGAAGGAGAGCGGTGCGAACTCACGATGAGCGATCTCCGGCGAACGCGGTGGGCCTATTCAGCTTATACCATAATCTGGCCGCCGGGGTGACCTGACTGGCGGCAGGTGCCCGAACTCTAGGACACGTTCGCGGTTGTGGTCCGGGCGTAAAAGTTGCGCCCCGCCCGGTGCGGGTGACGGTTGTAGTCTAGGGTAGTCTGTCGGGTGCAGGTGTGTATCCTTAGCGTATTCCGAAACCGACGCTCCCCCAATCCTTCGGTCAGGGCTGCGGTCCGTGCCTAGCGACCCCACCATCGCCCTGTTCGCGGACGCCTGTGGCGCGACCGGCCCGCTGGGCCTCCGCGTCGATCTGGTCGGCGGTGCGCTCCTGGCCGAGGGCGCTGTGGCCCAGCCGTTCACCCTCGTCGGCCGCGACGACTTCTGCGACGTCACCCTGTCCGACCCCGAAATCAACCCGCGGCACGCGTGGCTCCAGGTGATCGGCGGGCGCGTGTACGCCGTCGACCTGGGCAGCCGCACCGGGCTGCGGTGGCCGACGGGCGCGTCCGGGTCCGGGTGGCTCGACCCGGGGGCGCCGGTGCGGCTCGGGCCGTTCGCGCTCCGGCTGAGCGCGCCGGTATCCGACCGCCCGGCCGCGTTCGACCCCGACTACAAGCCGCTGCTCGCCGACCCGGCGACCCGGACGCGCCCGGCGGTGGCCCTGGAGTTCCGCAACGGCAAGCGGGCCAAAGATCGGTGGCCCGTGAACCGGATGCTCACGCTCGTCGGCCGGTCCCCCGACTGCAAGGTCCACCTGAACGCGGACGACATCTCGCTGTACCACTGCGGGCTGGTGAACACCCGGGCCGGGCTGTGGGTGGTGGACCTGTCGGGCCGCGGGGTGGTGGTGAACGGCGAGCGGATGCGGGTGGCCCCGCTGCCGCACGGGGCCGAATTGTGGGTCGGCCGGTTCCTGATCGGGTGCCATCGCACCGCGCCCGAGCCGCCCGGCGGGCGCGCCGCGGCCGGCCC
>JBJSXS010000211.1:0-7234 GCA_046086545.1 Gemmata sp. | reverse complement strand
ATCCGCGCCGTCGCGCTCACCGACGGCGGCGGGTACGAGCAGCGGTACGGCGCGATCGACGAGGGCGGCAAGCTCAACATCAACAGCCTGATCGCGCTCGACCCGACCGGCGAGGTGCTCTACAACGCGCTGCTGAAGGTGCCCAACATGACGCCCGAGATCGCGGACGCGATCGTGGACTGGGTGGACGCGGACGACACCAAGCGCGCGTCCGGGGCCGAGTCGGCCGAGTACCAGTCGCTCCCGAACCCGTACAAGGCGAAGAACGGCCCGCTCAACTCGCTGGACGAGTTGCTGCTGGTGCAGGGGGTCACGCCCGACCTGCTGTACGGCGGCGACCGGAACCGCAACGGGGTGTTCGACGACGGCGAGGCGAGCACCGACCGCGGCTGGTCCGACTACCTGACCGTCTACGGCCGCGAGCTGAACGTGGACATGGCCGGCACCGTCCGCACGTACCTGAACGGCGACAACCTGACCACCCTCCAGCAGCAGCTCACGCAGCAGGTGGGCGACGAGCTGACCACCTACATCCTGGCCGCCAAGCTGTACACGGTGACGGCCACGGACGCGAGCGGCAACCTGCCGTCGACCACGGCCGCCATCGTGACCAGCGGCGGCGGCGGCTCCATGACCATCACCATCAGCGGCGCCCAGCCGAAGGCGAAGCCGGTGCGGGCCGCGACCGCCGACGAGCTGAGGGCCGCGGTCCAGGCGAAGATGGCGACCACGTTCACCGGCGGCAAGCGGATCCGCTCGGTCGCGGACCTGCTGTACTCACGCATCACCCTGCCCCGCCCGGCCGGGGCCAAGGCCGAAGACCCGGACGTGGTCGCGTTCTCGCCGATGCTCGCGAACCCCGCGCTGTTCGCCACCCTGCTGGACCGGACCACCGTCAAGCAGGCGGTCGAACTGGTGCCCCGGATCAACGTGAACAGCGCCCCGCGCGAGGTGCTGATGGCGGTCCCGAACATGACCGACGAGTTGGCCGACGCGATCATCGCGGCCCGCCCGGGCCTGGCCCCGACCGACCCGGCGACGGTGTCCGGCGCGTGGCTCATCACGGCCGCGGGCGTGACCCCGGCGACGTACAAGAAGATGGAGAAGTACATTACCGGGACCTCGATGGTGTACCGCGTGCAGTCCGTCGGGTACTTGGCCGAGGGCGGCCCGGTGGCCCGCATGGAGGCGGTGATCGACACCAACCAGGGCGCGCCGCGGTTCCTCCACGTGCGCGACCTGTCGGAGCTGGACAGCCCGCGCGGCTTCGAGCCGATGCGAAGTGCGAACCCCTAGTCGCAGTGCCGCGCCCCGGCGCCCGGCCGACCTCTAACACCCGAAGACCGTGGCCAACTTCATCGCGATCGACCTGGAAGCGAGCGGCGTGTACGCCGTGGCGGGGACCGCGCGCGGGTCCGCGAAGATCACGCACGCGCTGGCCTGGACCGCGGACGACGCGGAGCCGCCCCCGGCGCTCACCCCGGACACCGCCCGCGCGTTCGGCGACGCGGTGCGGGCCAAGCTCAAGGCCGCCGGCGTTCCGCCGGCCCCGGTGCTCGTCGCGGTCGGCCGCGACAAGGTGATCCTCAAGGAGCTGAAGCACCCGCCGGTGCCCCCGTCCGAAGAGCCGGCGCTGATCAAGTTCCAGGCCATCAAGGAGATGTCCGAGTCGCCCGACGACATGGTGCTCGACTACGTGCCGCTCGGCGACACGGGCGAGGGCGATAAGCGGGCGATGGCGGTGATGCTCCGCAAGGACGTGTTCAACGCCGTCCAGCTGATGTGCACCGCCGCCGGGCTGAAACTGGCGGGCGTCACCCCGCGGCCCTTCGCGGTCGCCGCCGGGCTGGCCCGCGGGTTCGCGGCCGGCACCGCCCCGCCGCCGGCGCACAAGACCGACGCCGTCGCGGCCCTCACGCTGAGCCCCGGCGGGGGCGAGTTCACCGTCGCCCGGAGCGGCGAGGTGGTGCTCACGCTCGCGGTGCCGGCCCCCGTGATGGCCAGCGAGACGATGCTGGCCTCCCAGTTGCGCCGCAACCTGACCGTGTACGCCGGGCAGCACCCGGGGCACCCGGTGGCCGCGCTGTACCTCGCCGAGGTCGGGCCCGGCTGGGCCGACCGGCTGGCCCCGGCCCTGGGCGTGCCGGTTCACCCGTACGACCCGCTCGGCGGCGCGCTGCCGAAGGTGCCCGAGCCACTGCGCGGCCGGTTCGCGGGCGCCATCGGGCTGCTCGCGGCCCGCACGGCCGACGCGCTGCCCATCAACTTCGCGCAGCCGCGCCAGCCGACGACCGCCCGCGACCCGGCCAGGCGGAAGGTCACCGTCGCCGCGCTCGCGGCCGCGCTGCTGCTCCTCGCCGTCGGCGGGGCGGGCGCGTACCTCCGCGGCGCGGCCGCCGACCGGCTGACGGAACTGAGCGCGAAGAAGGACGAGCTGAAGGAGCGCACCGACAAGGGCAAGCCGGACGTGACCCGGTCCGGCGCGGTCGAGTCGTGGGCCCGGCGCGAGGTGGTGTGGCTGGACGAGCTGCACGACCTGGCCGACCGGATGCCGCCCGACGACAGCGTCCGCGTCACCGAGCTGAAGGGCACCCCGCTGCCGGTCGGCAAGGACGGCAAGCAGGACGCGCAGGTGAAGCTGGAACTGAAGATCGCGGCCGTCGCCGCCGCCCCGGTGAACGGGCTGGTGTCTGCCATCGAGCGCGACAACACGGTCACCAACAAGTACTACACGAACACCAGCACCACCGTGCTCGGCGCGCTGACCGGCGGCAACGTCGGGCGGCACACGGCGGGCTTCGCGGTCATCACCCGGGTCCACCACCGCGAGCCCGACAAGTACGACCGGGTGCCAAAGTTCACCCCCCCCAAGCGGAGCTGGGGCGCGTTCGCGCCGGCCCCGCCGCCCGAGCCGACGCCCCAGCCGGAAGCCGCCAAGGAGCCGGCCGAAACCGCCCCGGCCCCGAAGGCGCCGGCCGAGGCGCTGCCCGACGAACTGCCGCCGGGCGGGAGCCAGTAACCGGACACCGAAACGCGCGCCCGGCCCCCGGGCCGGGCTTAACCCGACGAACGCACCCCGCGACAAGGCCGACACCGATGACCCCGCGTGACCAACGGATCGCCCTGAGCCTGATCGGCGTCGTGACTCTGACCGTGGCCGCGGCCGGCAGCTACCTGTTCGTGTGGCAGCCGCTCCAGAAGCAGAAAGAGGCCGAGGCCGCGCTCCAGAAGGAGATCGACGACCTCGACGCGGAGGCCCGCAAGCAGGCCGTGAGCGCCAAGAAGCTCGCGGTCGCGCGCACCCGCAGCCTGCCGCCCGACGAGGCGCTGGCCCGGCGCGAGTACGTGGTCGCGCTGGAGCGGTTGCTCGAGTCGTCCGGCGCCCCGAAGGGCTACACCATCACCCCGCGGGTGGTGGACAACACCGCCCGCGCCGTGCCGGAGGTCTCCAAGGGCAAGCCGATCTACACCAAGCTGGCCTACGAGGTGACGATCAAGAAGGCCGACATGTGGATCGTCAAGGACTTCCTCCGGGGGTACTACGGGCTGGGCCTCCTGCACCAGATCACCGCGTTCAACATCAAGAAGGAGGAGGAGACCGCGAAGGGGCCGCAGAAGCGCAACGACCTGACGGTGGTGTTCACCACGGAGGCGGTGATCGTGGACGGGGCCGAGAACCGGCGCACCCTGCTGCCGGTGCCGACCGCGTTCGCGGCCGTCGGCGGCGGGGCCATGTTTCAGAGCATGCGGTACACCCCCGAGGCGGGCCGCGGGGTCGCGCCGCCGGCGCTGGTCCCGGTGCTCGCCACCAAGCCCCGCGACTACAGCCTGATCGTCCTCAAAGACCCGTTCAACGGCCCGCTCGTGCCCCCGCCGCCGTTCAAGTTGTCGCCCATCAAGGATCTGAAGGTGGTGCAGGACGACAAGGCGTCGTCGGTGAAGGTCGCGGTCAGCGGCGAGGGCGCCACCGGCACGAAGGTGGTCGCGGTCGCGTCCGGCCCCCTGTTCCCCGAAGGCGCGCTGAGGGTCGATGCCAAGACGCTCGCCATCGAGATACCGAAGACCGCCGCGGCCGAGGGCACCTCCACGATCTCCGTGATCGCGACCTCGATCGAGGGGAAGGTCGAGAAGACCGCGTTCAAGGTGACCGCGAGCCCGAAACCGCCGGAAAAAGAGGTCATCGTTGAGGACAAGCGCATCGAGATCGACGGGGCGATCATCCTGACGATGGTCACCTCCCGGTCCGACGGCACCGCGTCGGCCGCGATCCGCGACGCCGCCAACCGCCAGCGGTACGAGATCGAGGTGACCGGCAAGAAGGTGACTGTCAGCAAGTACTACTACATCAAGGACAAGAAGAAGGAGGAGAGCGACCCGAACACCGACGGGGTGCTGTTCATCTCCGACGACAACACCAAGACGAAGCGCACGTTCAAAATCATCGCGGTGGACGCCGACGCGCTGGTGCTCCAGGACCAGAAGCCGGCCGCGCCCAAGCCGAAGGCCCCGGGCGGGTTCGGTGGCGGCGGGTTCGGCGGCGGCGGGTTCGGCGGCAAGGGCGCGGCCCCGAAGCAGGGGCCGGCGGCCCCGCTCGCGGTCCTCGCGGGCAACATGACCAACGGCGTGTCGCTGCTCCCGGGCAAGGTGTACCGGTGGCCCGTCGGGCAGTCGCTGAAGTCGATTGAGGAGCTGACCGACTCCGAGGCCAAGAAGGTCCTCAAGCAAGCCGCCGACACCGGGCCGATGCTCGACATCGTCTCGCAGTGAGGGCGTCGGAGGCTCGAAACCAGCGCGTCAAATGTCAGCCGCGAGCCGCCGGCGGCTCGCGGCTGACTCGTTTCTGGCTTTTTGCCCTCTGGCTTCTGCTCCCCGCTATCTGCCCCTCTCCCGCCGTCGCTGTCATTCGGCCCAGATTAAATCCGCGCCTCTCATGCCGATCTCACGGTGTACCGGCGCGGGAACCGGGATAAACTGGGTTTAGATTAAAACTCGCTTTGAACCGCATGTTTTCCGTTGCTGCCCCGGCGACCCGACGATATCTGCCTCACAACGTGTGTGAACACTTGCGCCGGTGCGGTGGTTCGGCCGTTGGGGAACGGCCGAACCGAACACACCCGACCCGGTAGCGGGTTCGCAGTTCTCTGGGGGATGTTATGGGTCAGCGTCACGGCTCGCGCCCGCGGGCGGTTCCGTTCTGGAAGCTCCTGAAACTCCGCAAGTGGCTGCCCGGTGTGCTAGCCGCTGCGGCCGGGCTCACCGGGCCGGTCGATATGGCCCTGGCGCAGCCGACGAACCCGGCCACCATGCCGGCCCCGGCCGTGCCGGGCGCCGTGGCGCCGGTGAACCCGACCGCGCCCGCGGCCGGGGCGCCGAAGACCGTCAGCATCCACTTCGAGAAGGCCGGCTGGGACGAGGTCCTCGACTGGTACGCGAAGGAAACCGGCCTCACGCTCATCACCACGGTGAAGCCGACCGGCACCGTCGCGATCAAGCCGGGCAAGGACCGGAAGTTCACCATTGGCGAGGTCACCGACCTCATCAATGAGACGATGATGCAGCAGAAGTTCATTCTGATCCGCCGGCACATGACGTTCTTCATCCAGCCGTCGGACGAGAAGATCGACCCGACGCTGCTGCCCCGCGTCGCGGTGGCCGAACTGCCCGAGCGCGGGCGCACGGAGATCGTGCAGACGGTGCTGCCGGTGGAGGGCATGGTGGTCGAGGACGCGGCCGAAGAACTCAAGCGACTGCTGACCCCGTTCGGCACGATGCTGCCGCTCAAGTCGCCGAACGCGCTGCTGATCCAGGACACGGTCGGGAACATCGTCCGCATCCAGAAGACGCTGGACGAGGTGATGGACAAGACCAAGGGCTCGGACTCGCTGAACCACGTGTGCGAGTACCGGCGCCCGCAGGAGATCGCCGAGACGCTCAAGACGCTGATGGCCGGCACCGACGTGAAGGTGGACGTCACCGGCACGTCGCAGCCGCAGTTCTTCGACCCGCGGTTCGGCGGCGACCCGCGGTGGGGCGGGGGCGGCAGCCAGTGGAGCGGCGGCGACCCGCGCCGCGACCCGCGGGCCGCGACGCCCACCACCGGCGGGCGTGTCAAGACCGTGCAGGTCGCGGTGGACGCCCGCCGCAACGCGATCCTGGTGACCGCACCGCAGGACAAGCTCCCGCTGGCCAAGAAGATCATCGAGGACGCCGACAAGCCGCTGTACGCGGCCCAACCGAAGCTGGTCGCGGCCGAGCCGGTGATGAAGACGTACACCGTGCCGGCCGGGTCCGCGGCCGAACTCTCCAAGAACATCCAGACCAAGTACCCGTGGGTCCAGGCGGTCGCGCTGCCGCAGCAGAACCAGTTGCTGGTGTCGGCCGCGCCGCTCGACCACAAGGACGTGGTTCAGTACCTCGGCCTCGACCAGCCGGGCGGCGCGCTGCAGGACAACGCGTTCATCCCGCTGAACGTGCTGGAACCGGGCGACGCCGCGGCGAAGCTGGTCACGCGGTTCCCGTCCACGCTCCAGGGCGGCCCGACCATCGACGCGCAGAAGGACGCGGCCAACCCCGGCCTTTTGATGAAGGGCACCGCGGCGCAGATCGCGGAAGCCAAGCAGATCCTGGAGCTGCTCGGCGAGCCGAAGATCGGCGCCGGCGGCACGGTCGGCGGCAACACCGCGACCTCGCGCACGATCAACCTGGGCGGGAACGCGAACGCCGCCGCGGTGGCCGAGATCCTCGGCCGCGCGATGGAGGGGATGGGCAAGCGGACCATCATCAACGACCCGCTGAACCCGAAGCCCCCGGTCCTGAAGCCGCCCACCGGCGGGCCGCCGAACCCGGTGCAGCCGTTCCAGCCGGCGCCGACCCTGCCGGTCCCGGTGAAGCCCGGCCCGCTCACGCGCACCACGCTGCCCGGCCGCGACATGCTGGTGTCGGCCGCGCTCGCGCAGGTCGTGGACCCGGCCGCGGACGACAAGCCCGTCGTCATCACGGTGACCGGCAACCGGCTCATCGTCCAGAGCGACGACACCAAGGCCCTCGACGTGCTGTCGAGCCTGTCGCGGTACCTCGTCACCGAGGGGGCGAAGGTCGATGAGAACCTGTTCAAGGTGATCCGGCTGAAGTACATCGCGGCCGAGGACGCGGCCCGGGAGCTGAACGAGATATTCAACGGGCCGCAGCAGCAACAGGGTGGTCAGGGCGGCGGGGGCCGCGGGGGCGGCGGCGG
>JBJSXS010000210.1:0-2564 GCA_046086545.1 Gemmata sp. | reverse complement strand
GCGGCCCCCCGGGCGGCCCCGGCACCAGCCGGGCGGGATTCGTACACTGTCCGCACCCCTTCCGAGGTTCTGCCGATGTCCGAGCCCGGCGCGCCGTACGTGGCCATTCAGATCCCGATGATGCCGAAGGACACCAACCGGCACGGGACCATATTCGGCGGGGTGCTCCTGTCTTACATCGACCTCGCGGGCGCGATCACCGCGCAACGCGAGTTGCAGCTCAGGGGCGGCAACCCGAAGGCGTCGTTCGTGACGGTCGCGCTCAACCGCGTCGAGTTCAAGAGGCCGGTCCTGGTGGGCGACGTGGTGCGGTTCGAGACGAGCGTGGTGAAGGTGGGCCGCACGTCGATGACCGTTCACATCGAGGTGTTCGCGGAGCGCGGGGCCGACACCAGTCACGTCACCTCGGCCGAGGGGGTGTTCGTCGGGGTCGATCTGTCCACGCCCGAACGCAAACCGGTGGAGCTGTTCCCGGCGGGGTGAAGCGAAAAGCGGTCCCCTTCCCTGTAGGGCAAGGGGGGCGGGGGTAGGGCTTCCCACGGCGCCGCACGCCCCGTATACCGTACGGTTGAGCGCGCCGGCCCGCACCGCGAGAGCGAATCATGAGCTTTTCCTCGTTCCACCTGTACTTCGACGACCTGGAAGTGGGCCAGGAGTGGGCGTCCGGCGGGCGCACGGTCACCGAAGCCGACATCGTCAACTTCGCCGGGTTCAGCGGCGACTTCAACCCGATCCACATCGACCACGAGTTCGCCAAGGGCACCCCGTTCCGCCGCCCCATCGCGCACGGGTTCGCGGTGTTCAGCATCGCCAGCGGGCTGGCCGTCTCGTCGCCCCCGGCGCGCACCATCGCGCTGTTGCACGTGGCCGGGTGGAACTTCAACCTGCCGGTGTTCGCCGGCGACACGCTCCACTGCGTGACCCGCGTCAAGGAGAAGACGCTCCGCGGGCGCGGGCGCCGCGGGGAGGTCATCTGGCACCGGGCCATCGTGAACCAGGACGGCAAGGTTGTGCAGGACGGCGACGTGGTCACGCTCGTCGAGTGCCGGACGCCGGCGCGCGAGGCCGGCGCCGCGGCCCCGGCGGGCAGCACCGGCCAGGTCTGACAGCGACCCGGCGCTCAGCGAGCCGCTCCGCCGCGGGCGCGGCCCGTCGGAGGGTGCCGCCGGTCCCGCCCGTTGCCCCCGCGGCTCGCACCTCGCGCGCGCTTCCCGTATCCTTTCTTTCTGTTCCGCGTACCTCGTTCCGCACCCCGCGCCACCATGACTGTTCGCACCCGCTTCGCCCCGAGCCCGACGGGCTACCTGCACATCGGCGGGGTCCGCACGGCCCTCTTCAACTGGCTGTACGCGCGCCGCCACAACGGGCAGTTCGTCCTGCGCATCGACGACACCGACGCCGCCCGCAACCGGGCCGAGGCGGTGAAGCCGATCCTCGACGGGTTCGACTGGCTCGGGATGACCTGGGACGAAGGCCCGACGCCCGACGGCAGCGGCGACAGCGTCGGCCCGCACAAGCCCTACTTTCAGGGGCAGCGGAACGACAAGTACGTCGCCGCCGCGATGACGCTGATGGCCCAGGGCAAGGCGTACCCGGACTACACCACGCAGGCGGAGCAGGACGGCCGGCGCGACCTCGCGCAGCGGCTCAAGAAGGCGTACGTCCACCGCGGGAGCAACCGCGACGTGGCCCCGGCCGAGAACCTGCGCCAGTACAAGGAGAGGCCGGCCCCGGTACTGCTGCGGGTGCCCGAGGGCCAGACGGTGGAGTTCGTGGACCACGTGCGCGAGCGCGTGGCGGTGAGCACCGACACGATCCGCGACCCGGCCCTCTTGCGCGCCCCGAACGAGACCGGGGTGTGCGCCGCGCTGTACTCGTTCGCCACCGTGGTGGACGAGGCCGACTTCGGCATCACGCACGTGATCCGCGCCGAGGAGCACCTCGCGAACACCCCGGTGCAGATCCTCATCTTCAACGCGCTGGGCGCGAAAGTGCCCGAGTTCGCGCACATCCCGCTCGTGTACTACAACGGCAAGAAGATGTCGAAGCGCGACCTGCCGAGGCTCACCGACGCCGAGGTGACGGCGCTGCGCGCGTGCGGGTGGACCGCCGACGAGATCGCGGGCCGCGACGACCTGAACCTGGCGACGGTGGCGTACTACCGCGCGCTCGGGTACCTGCCGGCCGCGGTCATCAACTACCTGGTGCGGCTCGGCTGGTCCCTCAACGACACCGACGAGTTCATCCCGCTGGACCGGGTGATCCCGAACTTCAGCCTGGACCGGGTGACGAAGGCCCCGGGCAACTTCGACACGAAGAAGCTCATGTGGCTCCAGGGCGAGTACATGAAGCTGCTCTCGCCGGCGGAGAAGCTGGAGCGGGCGCTGCCGTACCTGCGCCGGGCGCGGCTCGTGGGCGACCCCGTCGACCCCGCGGCGCACGCGCTGCTGCTGAAGATCGCGGAGGCCGGGGCCGAGCGCATCAAGCTGCTGTCGGACTTCGTGTTCTACGCGGCGCCGCTGCTCAGGGACGCGCCCGAGTACAACCCGAAGGCGGTGGCCGAC
>JBJSXS010000209.1:0-2008 GCA_046086545.1 Gemmata sp. | reverse complement strand
GCGCGCACCGAGTCGGTCACGTCGTGCAACTCTTCGAGGTGGAAGAACACGCCGGCGGCATTAATCACGTCGAACTGCCGGCCGATGCCGCGCGCGGTCGCGGAGTTGAAGAACGCGTGCAGCGTGGGCACGCCGGCGGCGCTCGCCAGCGCCGCGGTGGTCCTGCTCGACTCCACCCCGAGCACTTCGTACCCGAGCGCCTTAAAGTGTCTCAGTTGCGTGCCGTCGTTGGAGCCTATGTCCAGCACCCGCTTGCGGCGGTCGCCGGGCACGCGCGCGTCGGCCTCCAGTGCGACGCGGCCGAAGTGCTCGCTCAGCGAGCGTGTCACCCCCGATAGGTAGGTGTGGTCGGCGAACATCACCTCTTTCTTCACGGTGTAGTCGAGCTGCGTGGTGGTACACGCGTGGCAGTACACGAGCCGCAGCGGGTAGCGCGGCTCGGTGCCCGCCTCTTCCGGTTTCAGGAAGTGGTTGCACCACGGCTGCTCACCGAGGTCCAGCACCGGTTCCAGGTCGGGCGAATCGCAGACGCGGCAAATCATGGTGCGTACCCGTGTGGCCGGACTCGGTCAGGCGCCCGCCTCGCCCGCGCGCCGCAGCGCGATGTGGAACCCCATCCCGTCCTCCGGCTTCCAGTCGTACCGCCCGTTGCCGGACCCGCGGAGCCAGTAGTAGGGGCCGAACGGGTGCCCCGCTGATTCCACGAACCCCAGGGACGCGAACTTCGCGACCCACCACTCGCGGGGCCGCACCGTGCGGTGCCACGCGACCCCGGTGCTCGGGCAGTAATCCAGGAACGTCGCGATGGAAAACAGCACCCACCCGCCCGGCGCGAGGTGGGCGTCGGCGTTCGCCATCAGCGGTGCGATGCGGTCCTCGGGTATGTGTTCCATCACCTCCCACGCCGTGACCGCGTCGAACTGAATCGGCTGTTGGCTGGCGCGACTGACGAGCGTGTACGGCTTCGTGATGTCGCAGGTGAACAGGTGGTGCGGGACCGTACCCCACTCGCCGAACTGGTTCAGCCGCGGGTGGTCGCTACCTTCCAGCCCGACCGCGAAGTGGCCCTCGTCGATGAGCGTGCGCACCAGGCCGCCGCCGGCGCATCCCAGGTCGAGCACCTTCAGCCCGGGGCGGTGGCCGAACAGCTGGTACAGCCTCTGGTTGAACCGCAGACAGATGGAGTTGTCCTGCTTCGCGCCGCGCGGGTGAGTGGTGTCCACCGAGTCGGCGGCCAGCGGGTGGCGGGTGCTCAGCTCGGGCACGTCGAGGTCGCCGGCGCGAATCGCGGCGAGGTACTCCTTGCGGCGCAGGAACCGCAGTAGCGTTTCGAGCTCCAGCACCTTCCACGCGTCGCCGCCGGCCACGGCGGTGCGGGTGCGCTCGGCCTGCTCCACGACGAGCCGGTGCGTGGACCGCGCCTGCTCGGTGAGGCTCTGGTGGAGCCACACGGCGCGGTCGTGCGCGGCCACGCGCGTCAGGTGCGCCTGCCGCGTGATCTGCCGCCGGGCCAGCGGGTCGGCCGCGAAGCGGGCCAGGGTCCAGAGCCCGCGTTTCGTCGAATCGATGAGGGTCGAGAGCATGGGCGGTTCTCGTCAGGTGGCGGTGCGGGCGGTGCCCGCGACCTCGGTCAGGACGTCGTGGAACCGGTCGGCGGTCGCGTCCCAGGTGAAGCGTGCGGCCCAGTCCCGTGCGGCGGTCGTTCGCGCGGCGCGCTCGGCAGCCGGCAGCGCCAGCGCGCGGGCGACCGCGGCGGCCACCGCGCGCGGGTCGTGCGGGTCGCAGTAGAAGGCGTGCGGGCCGGCCACCTCGGGCAGCGAGGACAGGTCCGAGCACACCACCGGCACCCCGGCCGACATCGCTTCCAGAACCGGGATCCCGAACCCTTCCCACAGCGACGGGTATACGAAGCAGTCGCACGCGGCGAGCAGCGCGGGCAGCGCGTCGTCGGCGGTGTACCCGGCGCGCTCGACGCGCACGTACCGACCGGCTTCTTCGGCCAGGAACG
>JBJSXS010000208.1:0-2621 GCA_046086545.1 Gemmata sp. | reverse complement strand
CCCGACGAAATCGCCTCGGGCGATGGACTTCCGGAACACCAAGGGCGGCAACCCGGCCCCGCCGGAAGACGGCTACCTGCCCGCGATCTACGAGTTCATCGACGACGACACGCTGAAGGTCTGCTACCCGGAAAGCGGCTTCAAGGCCGGCACGCCGCCGCAGGATCGCCCGCGCCCGACCCGCTTCTACTCGGACGGTGACCGGAACCTCTGGGTCATGAAGCGACAACCCACCGTAGCCTCGAAGGAACCGGTGAAACCATGACCCGCAGCATGTTTGCCGCGGCCATCGTGATCCTCACGGTTGGTGCGCCGTCGCGGGCCGACGACAGGGCCGACTACGACCGAGCGGTGAAACCGCTGCTAGTCAAACACTGCGTCGCCTGCCACGGGGCCGAGAAGCCCAAGGGCGGGGTGCGGTTCGACGGGCCGGCCCCCGACCTGGCCGACCCGAAGGTGGCCGAGAAGTGGCTCCTGGCGCGGCGGATGCTCGCCCAGGGTGAGATGCCGCCGGAAGGGAAGCCGCGGCCCACCGCCGATGAACTGCTTGCCACCATGAACTGGATCGAGGACGCCGCGGCGCGGGCCGCCGTCGTCACCCGTGGCGGGGTCGGCCGGCGTGCCCTGCGTCGGCTCACCAACCGCGAGTATGCCAACACCCTCCACGACCTGCTCGGCCTGTCGTTTCCGCACGCCATCGGCGACCTCGGCACGCGACTGCCGAGCGACGCCATCGCCAACACCTTCAGCAACGACAGCAACTCCCAGGTCACGCAGGCGCTGCTGCTCCGCCGGAGCCTCGACCTCGCCGAAGACCTGCTCGCGGTCGCGCTGCCCGCGGAGGGCACGGTCAAGCCGTTCCGGTACGACGTGGACCTGCGCTCCGTCGTCGCCGAGAAGCTCCGGGCGTTCTTGGCAATGCCCGAAGCGAACCGCAAGGGGCAGCGCGGTCCGGGCATTGGCAACGTGGTGATTCCCGCACACGCGAAGGGCGGCGACCCGGCCAAACTCGGCGTGCAGGGCGGCCCCAACAGCCCGCTGGCGGTCGAACACCTCGATCCCGTCCGCGGGTTGATGCTGGAGCCGAACCCGATCCTCATCGGCGTGAACCGCAACGCGGTCACGCTGGCGCTGCCGTTCGTCCCCGAAGGCGGCGTGCTCCGGGTGCGTGTCCGCGCGGCCGCGGTGATGGACCACGACGACAGCGCTCCAGTGTTGCGGCTCAGCTTCGGCGGACCGCAGGGGCCGGGGAACGTCGCCTATCCGGTGGTCCAAGTGACCGTGACAGCCACCGAGACGAAGGAGTACGTGCTGGAAGTGCCGCTGGTGCTGGCCGAGTGCGACTGGAAGTCGTTCCGCCGCGAGAAGCGGTTGCTCGTCCAGATCGACAACGCCGCGGCACCACTCGCCCCGACGGCAACGCCCGAGGCCTACGACTCCAAGAAGCGGGAGACGTACCTCAAGCGAAACCGTCTGCTGCTGGAATCGTTCAGCCTCGAACTGGACGCCTCACCGACGTGGCCGCCGAAGAGCGAGGTGGTGCTGCTCGCACCGCGCGACGGCGAGGACGACGAGGCGCGCGCGGAACGCTCCCTGCGGGCGTTCCTTTCGCGGGCGTTCCGGCGGCCGGTCGCAGACCGCGAGTTGGAGGCGTTCGTCAAACTGTACCGCGACCAGCGGGCCGCCGGCCGCGGGTTCCTCGACGGCTACAAGACCGCCGTGGCGGCCGCGCTCGTGTCGCCGCAGGTACTTTACCTGATCGAGCCGCGTGTCGCGGAGCGCAGGCCGCTGACCGCGTGGGAGTTGGCGTCGCGCCTGTCGTACCTCGCGTGGAACACCACCCCGGACGCGGAACTCCTCGCCCGCGGCGCCGACGGCTCGATCCTCACGGACGCGGAACTGACGAAACAACTCGACCGCCTACTGGCAGACGAGCGAGCCTTCGGGTTTACGCGCGAGCTCACCCGGCAGTGGCTCGACCTCGACGTGATCGATCACCTCGCGCCGCCGGTCTCGCGACCCGCCCGCACCGTCGACGACACGAGCGAATTGGCGTGGTACGACAAGGCGATCCGCCGCGACCTCGCCGCCGAACCGGCCCACGTCCTGCTCGACGCCCTCCGGAACGACCGCCCGGTGAATTCGCTCGTTGCCGCGGATCACGTCGTGGTGAACGACCGGCTCGCGCGGTACTACGGAGTCGCGCTTCCCAAGGGAACGGGCTGGCGACGGGTCGCGGCTCCGGAGAACCGGCGGGGCGGATTGCTCACGCAAGCCGGGTGCATCGCCGCGGCCACGCACGCTCAGGAACGTGGGGAGATCAAACGAGGGGTGTACCTCGTCGAGCGATTCCTCGGCATCGACATCCCGTCCCCGCCGGGGAATGTGGACATCAAGCCCCTCGACGTGCAACTGGCCGAAGACAAGAGTTTGCGGGCGCTGACGCCCCGGCAGCACCTCGACAAACACCGCACCATCGCCACCTGTGCCGTTTGCCACCAACGCATCGACCCGCTCGGCTTCGTATGGGATGAGTTCGACATGTACGGGCAACCGAAACGCGACAAGCAGGGCAAGCTCGTTGCCTTCGATTCGAGCGGCACGCTGCCGGACAAGGCCAC
>JBJSXS010000207.1:0-5452 GCA_046086545.1 Gemmata sp. | reverse complement strand
GCAATCCGCCCTGCGCTGTAGTACTAGGGGGCGTCGCGCAGGAGATGAACCTGTCCGAGACCGCGTTCCTCGTGAGGCAGCAGGGGCAGGAGTTCGAGCTGCGGTGGCTGACGCCGAAGGTCGAGGTGGCACTGTGCGGGCACGCGACGCTGGCGTCGGCACACTTCCTCTGGTCGGGCAGCTACGCGGGGCGCGCGGCCAGCATCACGTTCCACACCAAAAGTGGCCCGCTGAAGGCGCGCCCGCGGATCGTCTCGGGCGAGATCGGCGGTGGCGCGCAACGAGTTCGATTACCTCGTCGAACTCGCGAGCGAGGCCGAGTTGCGCGCCCTCGCGCCCGACTTTGCCGCGCTCGCACGAACGGAGTGCCGCGGCGTGATCGTCACCGCCAAGTCGAAGGGCACCCAGTACGACTTCGTGTCGCGGTTCTTCGCGCCGGGTTCGGGGATCGACGAAGACCCGGTGACCGGGTCGGCGCACTGCTGCCTGTCGGAGTGGTGGGGCGCGAAACTCGGCACGGATGAGATGACCGGATATCAGGCCAGCAAGCGCGGCGGAGTGGTGCGCGTGGCCCGTGCCAACGGGCGCACGAAGCTCGTCGGCAAGGCGGTCACGGTGACGCGCGGCGAGTTGCTCGTCCCACCTGCGTAACCTCAGTTCTTCTCGCCAACGGGAACGACCGGGCCGGGCGGTGTCGGGTCCTGCATCCGCGGCACGCGCGGTAAGGCCATCGGGGGTACCCCGGGGAACAGCACGTCAATAGGTGGGAGCTTGCCGGGCCGTATTGTCAGGTTCGGCGGCGTTTCCAGCACAATAGGCGGAACCACGATCGGCGTCGCATAAGACCCGCGATAGGTCGTGTACGGGTTCCCCGGGTAGCCGGTGCGGTCCCCGAACGGCACGTACCCTGATACGCCATACGGCGCGACGTGATGGCCGAGCGGACGCGGGGTCGCATACAGACCTTGCGGGTTGCTCACCGGCGGCGGGAGGTACAGCGGGGGCGGAAGCGCCCCGCCCTTCGGTTGAGCGAACGCGGACGAGGCGAGCGTCGCGACGAGCGTCGCGACGAGCGTCGCGCTCAGGAACAGGTTACAAACACGCATCGTGCGATCCCCGCGGGTCACTTGCGCATGTCAACGGTCGCCTTTTCTCCGGCCCGCATGCTCAGCACCATCGTGGACGGGCCACCGGGACCGTCCACCTTGATGCTCACCCGCTTCTCAGCGCCCGGCGCGATCGGCCTCGTGGTGAACGAGTGTCGCCCCCCGGTCTGCTCGGTGTCGATCCCGTCGAAGGTCACCTTCGCCCCCGCGGACGCAACGACGGTGATCGTAGCGGGCGTGCCTTCGGTCGCGCCCGCACCGGCGCCGTTGGGCGGGAGCGGCAGAGGAACGGGATTGGGGTCCCCGGCCGGTTGCGGTGCCGGCACCTGTTCAATCGGGTACGGGGACTGCGGCACGGCCCGGTACTGCGGGTCCGGGTAGTAGGTGCCGGGGTTCAAGGGTACGCCGAACGTGCCGTAGTTCGACCCGCGGAACCCGGACGGGTACCCGTACCCGAGCGATCCGTACCCGTCGTTGTACGGCACGCCGAAGGCGTAGAAGGAGTTGTACGGGCGCCCGATCGGGGGGCCGTACAGGCCGTAGCCCGACCCGATGCCGATCCCGATAGCGACGCGCGACCCGTAATTGTACGGCACCGCGTAGCCGGTGGGGCGATACCCGGTGGGGTGCCCGCCCCCGCCGGGGTGGGGCGCGTGCGCGGTACCGTGCGCCGGCGGCGCGGCGGATGCGATTCCCGCCCCGGCAAGTACCGACGAGATAAGGACACCAAAACGGAGAACGCGCGGAACAGCCACGGGAACACCTCACGGTTGGGATTCGGCCCGGCGTGTGCGTCCTGCGGTCGGGTCGGGGCTGTTCATATTCTACCCCCAACTCGGGTACCGCGCGGCTCCAGGGCGACCGAAACCCTGACTCCGCTGTTCGCGTGCCTGCCGGTCTGCATGACCCTCACGGTCATCGGGTTCCTCGCAGTCGTCATTCTGGTCCTCGACTACGTGAACCGCGTGCCCGGCGAGGAGCAGCCCGCGCCGGCGGGCCCGCCGGCACAGCCCGGCGAGCGCCCGCCGCTGTGGGTGTTCCCGGTGACGCTCCTCATCGTTGCCGTCGTGATGCTCGTTCTCGCGTGGTACTGGCCCGAGTGACCGCCCCGCGGCGAACCGCAACGGGCACCGCCGCGTCGGAACCTATACACTGATGGTTTCCGCCCCGAGGCCCTCCCGGAGTCGTGATGCCGTTCAAAGCCCTCGGCCTTCACCCGTCGCTCGTCCGCGCCACACAGGAACTCGGGTACCAGGAGCCGACGCCGGTGCAGGCCGGCGCGATTCCGGCGGCGCTCGCCGGGCGCGACGTGCTCGCGACCGCGCAGACCGGCACCGGGAAGACGGCCGCGTTCATGCTGCCGATCCTCCACCGGCTCATCGGCCAGCCCCGCACCGGCACGCGCGTACTCGTCCTGTCCCCCACGCGCGAACTCGCGGAGCAGATCAGCGACGTGACCCGCGGGCTGGCGAAGCACACGCAGACTCAGAGCGCACTGGTCGTCGGCGGGCGGCCGCAGGGGCCGCAGGAGCGGGCCCTCCGCGCCGGCGTCGAGATCGTTGTCGCCACACCCGGTCGCCTGCTGGACCTGCTCCAGCAGGGGGTGACGAAGTTCGACCGGGCGGCCACGCTCGTACTCGACGAGGCGGACAGCCTGTTCGACATGGGCTTCTTGCCCGACGTGAAGCGAATCATGGGCCGGATGCCGGCGCGCGAGCACACGATGCTGTTCTCCGCGACCATGCCGCCGGTGATCGCGGACCTGGCGAAAGAGGTGCTGCGGAACCCGGAGGTGGTGCAGATCGGCCGCCGCAGTTCGACCGCGGTGGGCATCACGCAGGCCGCGTACCCGGTGCCCGCGCACCTGAAGATCTCCCTCCTGCGGCACCTGCTGCGCGAAACCGACATGCCCTCGGTCATCGTGTTCACGCGCACGAAGCACCAGGCGAAGAAGGTGGCGAAGCTCGTCGCGGCCGACGGGTTCACCGTCGCGGAGTTGCACAGCAACCGCACCCCGTCACAGCGGGCCGCCGCGATGGAGGGGTTTCGGAAGGGGAGGTTTCAGGTGATGGTCGCGACCAACATCGCGGCCCGCGGGCTGGACGTGAACCACATCACGCACGTCATCAGCACCGACGTGCCGGACGTGCCCGAGGACTACGTCCACCGCATCGGGCGCACCGGCCGCGCCGGGGCGACGGGCGACGCGTTCATCCTGGTGTCGCGGGACGAGGAGGGCTCCCTCGCGCGGATCGAGCGCCAGGTGGGCCAGCGGCTCCCGCGCGTCACGCTGCCGGACTTCGACTACACGCCGGCCCCGCCCCCGGCCGCCGCGGACGCGCGACCGGGCCGTGCGCAGGGCCGACAGGCGCCCAAGTCACGGGCACAGCAGCGGCCCGGCGGGGGCGGCCAACCCAAGGGTGCGCCGGGCGGACCGAACCGGCCCGGCGGGCGCCGGTAAAGAAAGGGCGTTAGCTGAGTGCGAAGGGGGGGACTTGAACCCCCACGATCTTACGATCGGCAGAACCTAAATCTGCTGCGTCTGCCAATTCCGCCACCCTCGCGCGTCATCCACTGTAAGTGTAGCAAGGGGGAGTTCGCCGGCGAAGGGGCCCACGCCCGGCCCGTATCGGCCGGGGGCGGGTCCGCTTTGCGTTCGCGCCTACTTCGGCCGCGGCTTGTAGTCCAGCAGGTAGCCGCGGATGTGCTTCTGCATGTCCGCGGGGGCGAACCCGTAGAGTTGCATCTCGGTCATCGCGCGCTCCGCGGTCCAGCCCTGGTACTCCATGCGGTAGATCGCGCACATGGTTCCGGCGCGGTGGATGCCGGCGAAGCAGTGGACCAGAACCGGGTGGTTCTCCTTCTTGTCCATGACCGCGAGGAACTCCTGGATCGCCTGCTCCGCCGACACCTCGCCCGCCTCGTCCGCGCCCCACACCCGGGGCACGATCCGACGGTGGTTGAGCCCCTTGGCCGCGCACACCCCCTCTTCCCAGCTGTCCGGGGGCAGCGCGGTCGTGCGCGACGTGCGGAGCGTCACCACGGTCTTGATGTTGTAATCTCGGATCACCCGGTCGAGGCCCGCGGGCGTGAGTTGCGCGCTGCGGTACAGCACGCCCGATTCGACCACGTGGAAGTTCCGCTGGTGTTTGTTCGTGTGCGCCGAGTACACGAGCGGCGGCCCGACCACCAGCGCGGGGACGAAAGCGGCGAGGAGGAACTGCCAGCGCGAGGACATGTGTGATGGCTCCCGTCGGTTTGGGGCCGAGAGCCTATCAATTGCGAGCGAATCGCGGAAGGCGGATCAGACCGCGAGCGGGTTCTCGCTGCCGGCCCCGGGGCGCACGCGCCGCCAGGCCGCACCAGCCAGACGCGCGAGCGCGCTCCCGGGGGCGACCTCCGGCGGTTCGGCGGATGTCAGGTTCGGCCTGAACACCATGAGCAGCAGGAGCGGCAGGTACCACAGCACGTACAGCCCGCCCCGGTCGGCGTGCCAGAACTGAATGCCGATGAGCAGAGCCGCCGACTGTGCGATCAGGTGCGACAGGTTCTTGCGTGCCGGCCAGATCGTGGCCCACGCGAGGAACCCGACGAACAGCACGAACAGCGGCAGCCGGTACGCCCAGTGGGCGCCGGTCCAGACGCTCTCGGTGGTCGGCACGGACCACGGCTTCCAGTCGGTCAGGTGCAGCGCCGCGACGATCCCGGTGCCCGACGGCCCGTCGAGCCACAGCACCAGCGCGGTGATGCCCACGCTGATCGCGCTGGCGGCCACGAACGCGAGCGCGAACCGCATCGCCCCGCGCCGGCTGAAGAAGGACACCCACAGCGGGAACAGCAGCGCCGGAAACACCGCGCTGCCGGCGGCGACGCCCAGCAGCCACCCCGCGAGCACCGGCCGCCGGTAGCAGAACACCGCCCACACCAGAAAGGCGGTGGGCCAGACGTGGTGCACCTGCCCGATGTTGTACGCGGTGTACGGGACCAGCAGGTACAGCGCGCCGGCCGCGACCCCCGCGGTGAGGTCCCCGAAGTGCCGCCAGCCGATCATCAACAGGCCGAGGACGACGGCCGCGTGGCACACCATCGCGAGCCCGCGCTCGGCCCAGAACCGCACCGCGTCCGGCGACGCGTGCTGCCCGTTGGTGCCCTGCGCCTGCTGCACCACGGCGGCCGCGGTGTCCTTCACGTGCTCGATGGTCGCGGGCCGCTTGCCCACCAGTTCCTGGTTCGTCTGGTCCGGGGTGCGGCGGACCGCGACCGCCGTCAGCGCCACGAACAGCGCGACGCCCAGCCACGCCAGCCCGGACGTGTTCCGGTTCGCCGCCAGCGGCGGCCGCCGCACC
>JBJSXS010000206.1:0-2344 GCA_046086545.1 Gemmata sp. | reverse complement strand
CCCGTAGGTGTTGAAGATGCGGATGACGTGCGTGTTCACCCCGTGCGCGCGGTGGTACGCCATCGTGATCGACTCCGCGAACCGCTTGGCCTCGTCGTAACACCCCCGAATCCCGATGGGGTTCACGTTGCCCCAGTAGCTCTCGCTCTGCGGGTGTTCGAGCGGGTCGCCGTACACCTCGCTGGTGCTGGCCAGCAGGTACCGCGCGCCGTGCGCCTTCGCGAGCCCGAGCGTGTTGTGCGTCCCCAGCGCGCCGACCTTGAGCGTCGGGATCGGGTGTTCGAGGTAATCGACCGGGCTGGCGGGGCTGGCGAAGTGCAGCACGTTGTCCAGCCGGTCCTTCACCTTGAGCGGGTTCGAGATGTCGTGCCCGATGAACCGGAACCGCGGGTTCGTGCGCAGGTGGTCCAGGTTCGCGAGGTCGCCGGTGATCATGTTGTCAACGGCGATGACCTCATGCCCCTCCGCGAGGAACCGCTCGCACAGGTGCGACCCGATGAACCCCGCGCCGCCGGTAATGAGTGTGCGCACAAGTCGCTCCGGTGTGTTGGCGCGACGGGCGGTCGCGGGGGGCGAGGGCCCGAGTTGCTCCAGTGCCCGCGTTGCGCAGTTCCACGGCCAGCGGCAGCGGCGCCGGAACCGCCTCGCCCGAGTCGCCTGTCGGACCGCTCGCTCGGCCGTCGCAAAGTGACGGAGCTGAACCTGTCGCGACCCGTCCGACGGTCACGTCCACAACTGTACACATCGCGCGCGGCGGGGGCAACAAGTTCGTCTCGCGGCGGACGCGGGCATTTGGTTACGATGCCGCCCTCGTGTGGTCCCTCGGGGTCAGGCCAATGGCGCGTGTCGCACTTCTCACGGTGGCGGTACTCAGTTGGCACGCGGGCGCGCGCGCCTCGGACGTGCCCGCCGGCGCGGTGCTGCGCCTGGGCGACAACAGCTTCCGCGCCGGTCGCACCCCCGGCGGGCTGCTGCTCTCACCCGACGGAAAGCGGTACGCCACTTGGACTCAGGCCGACGGGCGCCTGACCGTCGCCGTGTGGGACGCGGAGAGCGGCCGGCCCCTCCTGACGCGCGACGTGAACGACGAACTGTTTCAGGCGTTCGCGTGGGGGAATCGGGGCGCCGTCGCGGTCCTCAACCGGGTGGACGCGCAGGAGGGCCGCAAGGCGCGGCTCCGCGCGGACGACTTCCGCGTGTGGGCCTTCACCGACCCGGAGGCGCCCGCGCCCCCCTTTCTGGAGCGCGAACTGTCTCAGGGCGGCGGGTACGGGCGCGCGAAGCTCGACCGGCCGACGGGCGAACCGCAGTTCACGGTGTTCGCGCTGTCCGCCGACGGCGCGCGGGCCGCGGGCGTTCTCAACTCCGCCGACGGCGCCCGCTGGAGCATTGTGGTGTTCGAGGTGTCGGCCGACGACCGGCCGAAGCGCGTGCGCTCGATCGACGTGGGCGCGACGCGCCCGGGCTGGCCGGTGCTTTCGGCCGACGGGCGCGTGCTGGTCACCACCCGGTACATCGACCACCCGACGCGCCGCGAGTACGAGGTGCGCGCGTGGGACGTGGACACGGGCAAGGCCGGCGAGCCCTTCACCGGCCGCTCGCCCGCGGCGTCCACCGCCCTTTCGCCCGACGGGAAGTTGCTCGCGCTCGCGCACGAGCCGGACGGGCTGATCCCGGTCGTGGACCCGATGACCGGCGCGAAGCGCGGCGCGCTCCAGCTTTCGACGCTGCCGGCCGGCGAGGGCGGGACGACCGACGGCGGCCTGGCCTTCACCCCCGACGGCAAGCGGCTCGTGGTGTCCGACGGGCGGGCCGCGCAGGTGCTCGACGTGGCCACCGGCAAGGAGGTGAGCCGGCTCATCGGGCACGCGTGCGACCTGTGCGCGGTCGCGGTGTCGGCCGACGGGAAGCGCATCGCCACCGCGGACCGCGACGGGCTGGTGCGGCTGTGGGACGCGAACTCGTTCCGCCCGCTCAACACCGTCACCGGTCACCGCGCGGCGGTGAAGCACGCGGAACTATCGGCCGACAGCAAGCGCCTCCTGACGTGGGCCGGCGACCAGACGCTGCGCGTTTGGGACATGACCACGGGCAAGGAGCTGCGCGCGTTCGCGCACGTGCCGGCACGCCTCGGCGACTCCGCCGGCGCGCCCCCGCAGCGGCCGACGTTCACGCCCGACGGCCTCGCGGTCGTGTTCTGCACCCCGGACCGGGTGCTCGCGCGCGACGTGCTCACCGGGCTGGAAACCCCGCTGCCGGGCGATCTCGCGAAGCTGAGGCCCGCGCACGTCGCGTTCGCGCCGGACGGCAAGGCGGTACTCACCTGCGCCGCCGGCGACGGCGA
>JBJSXS010000205.1:0-3631 GCA_046086545.1 Gemmata sp. | reverse complement strand
GAGTGTAGGGAGGGCCGGCAGCGCGGCCGGCGGCATTGTCGCTGTGGGCGGTGCGGCCGGGGCCGTGAGCGCGGCGGGCACTGCCGGCGGGCTCGGCAAGCCCGGCGGAGCAATCGGGACGCTCGGCGGCACGACCGGCGTGCCGGGCGGGACCGGCAATTTCATATCTGGAGCGAGCGGCACTTTCGGCTGTTCGGGGCTTGGGAGCGCGGGCACGGCCGGCAGCGGAACCTGCTCGCCGCTCAGGTCCGGCGAGCGCGGTCCCGGCGCGGGCGGTTCCAGACCCGTCGGGAGCATCGCAGGCGGGGCCGGAATGTTCGGGACGGCAGGAACCGGCGGCAGCGTGGTGCCGACCAGGGACGGGACTTGGGGCAGCGTCATCGGGCCGGTCGGCGGTGCCGGCACCGGCAGAGGCGGCAGTGTGGCCCCCGTGGGCACCACGTTGGTTTCAATTGGTACGGCGGTCCGCTCCGTCTCGGCGACCGCCGGCGCGACCGGTGCGGGCACGTTCGGGGCTGGCACCGCGGACCGGCTCCACGCAGCCTGTTCCGCGTCGGTGGGCTGCGACTTCGGATCGGCGGTCGCGTGGACGATGCCGAACAGCCCGCCAGCGACCACGCCCCCGCCGACCGCGAAGGCCGCGACCTTCCGCCACCACTTTTTTTGTTCCGCGGTCATGGGCGCCCCCTCCGTGTGGTCCGGTTCTGTGCGTGTGCTCTTTGCGGGGCCGGCCCGCCCGGGCCGGCCCACGAAACGAGTCGGTCAGATGCCGTCGTACATGGCGACCCGGTTGATGGGTTCGCCACCGAACTCGGCCCAATCCTCGGCGGCCGGGCGGTACTCCATCTGGTACGCGTCCTCGCCGCTGTCTTCGTAGTAGTTGCGCAGCACCTTCTCGGCCTTGAACCCGTGGGCGCGGAAGAACAGTTGTGCCGCGGTGTTGCCCTCGCGCACCGCCAGAGCCAGCTTCGAGCGCCGGTGGCTGCACAGCTTGTACACCAGCTTGCTGACCAGGAGGGTGCCCACGCCGGTGCGGCGCACCGTGGGGTTCACCGCGAAGTTCAGCAACTGGAGCCGGGTGCGGTGCAGCTCGTAGATCATGAACCCGACGATCGCGTCCCCGCGCTCGGCCACCATGCCGATGCAGTTCCGCTGGCGCAGGCACCGGAGGAAGTCGTCCTCGGTCCACGCGTACTCGAAGCTCGCCAATTCGATGCCCATCACGTCGGGCATGTCCCGCCGGATCATCCACCGGATGTGGGTGGCGTTCGGCTCGGTTGCGGCCCGGCCCCGGGCCCACCGCGTCGCGTTACTCATGCTCATGTGCGGACTCCCTCCCCCAACCACGAGGACATGCCCCCGCATGCCGCCGCGGCGAAAATCCGAACGGACAACCCCGCGAGCCCACTGCCGCCGGGGTCTGTGACCCCGGAGCGACGCGGCCCGCGAAGCGCCGGGGCGACAGACCCCGGCCACAACCACCTCAACTCACTTCTCCGCGGAAACGAACCGTGTGCTCTCTTCCTTCAGCGCCGGGTCGCGCACCTGGTCGCAGGTGAGCTGCACTCGGAACCGCTGGTGGCCCGCTGCGGCCCCGCGGACCCGCACCCTGTACACTGTCTCGCCCTTGACCGCCAGCGACGCGATCGGCTCGAACACCAGCGTTTGACCCGTCACGGTGCCCTTGGTCGGGCCGGTCGAGCTGGTGTAAGCGGTGGTGTCGGCCAGAGCGGCCATCACCTGCACGTTGGTGCACGCGGCGGTTCCCTGATTCACGATGCGGATTTCGTAGACGGCCTCATTGCCGACCTGCACCAAGTTTTCCAGCCCGGTCACCTCGAAGCGCAGGGCGGCGACGCCCTCCGCCTTGATCGCCGTCTCGGCCTTCGCCTCGAGCAGCAGGCCCGAGGGCTTCACGACCGGCTGCACTTCTCCCGGCACCCGAGGTGCGGCACCCGCGACCGGCTGCACGTCGCCGCCGGCGGTGGCCACGGTGCGGAGCACAACATCGCCCGCGACCCCGGCCCGCAACTTCAACCCGACCGCTTTCTTGTCGTTGGCTGTGAGCGCCGACAGCTTCCAGGTCACCGCGCGGTTGGTCGGGTTGTAGCTCCCGGCGTCGCTCGCCTGCACGAACTCGAACCCGTCCGGCAGGACCGCGTGCACGGTGATCGCGTCAGTGGCCGCCGTGCCCGGGTTGGACAGCGTGATCTCGTAGGTCGGCTCCGCACGAACGAGGCACTTGGCCGGGCCGGTCTGCGCGATTTCGAGCTTCGGCTCGACGACGTTCACCGACGCCCTCCCGCTGGCCTCGGGGCTGCCCTCGGCCGTCACCGTCACGTGGCACGACTGCAGCCCGGCCCTCAGTGCGGTGAGCGGCAGGTCCACCGTCCGCGACTCGCCCGCGGGCAGGTTCGCGAGCTTCGTTTCGAGCCGCTTGCCCTGGTTCCGGTAGTCGAGGCCCTCGGTCAGAACGGCTTGGAACACCATCGACTGAGCCGGGCCGGTGCCGCTGTTGGTCACCTTGATCTTGAACACCGGCTCCTCGCCGGCGCGGGCCAACTCGGGGCACGCCACCGTCACCGCGACGCGGGGCCGCGTGACTTTCGTCCGGGCTTCGACGCTGGCGGTGTATGCGACCGACGCCCGGCTGCGGAACTCGCCCTCCTCGATCGGGCGCACGCGAACGACGATCTTCTTTTCGCTGGTCGCGTCCTTGGAGTCCATCGTGCCCAGCGCCCACACGAGGCGGTCACCGGTCATCTCCGCCGGCGGGTCGCTGCCGATGTATTTCACGTTCGCCGGGAGGTCGTCCTCGACGCGCACGTTGTGGACCGGCACGTTGCCCCCGTTGCGGACCACGATCTCGTACTTGCACTCGGCGTTGAACACCACCGACTCCGGGCAGATCGCTTCCACCGTGACGCTCTGGGAGACGCGGGCCGGCAGCGGCGCGCCGGTGACCGGCGCGTGCGGCACCTCGCTCAGCCCGGGCAGGGCCGGCGGTGGGGTCAGGCCCGTCGTCGCGGGCGGAATAGACGGCGGCACCGTCGGCCTTGGCGCGCCGAACGCCGGTAGCGCCGGGGTCGTCGGCAGGTCGGGCTTCGGGACCGTGGTCCCGCCGGGCGCCGGCGGCACCGGTACGAGCGCTGGCGCAGACCCGCTGCCTGCCGGGAACTTTTTGTTGTCGTCCCCTTCAACGCTCACGCTCGGCGGCGGGAGCTGCCGCGGCTGGGCGCCGGTGGCCGGGACCGGGACCGGGAATTTCCCGGGCAGGTCCATGCTCGGCGGCGGGATGTCGAGGCTCGCGGGCCTCACCGGATCGAACGGCCTCGGGCGCGAGGCGGGTGTGCCGCCCGGGGGCGGAAGGTAGCTGCCGCCGGCGGGGCGCACCGGCGCGGTAGCGTTCCCAAGGCCGGCGGCCGGTGAAACCGCGCCCGGCGTGGTCGGAGTCCAGTCGGCGTAGGGCCGCACGGTTCCCGTTGGCGCGCCGCCCGCCCTGGGCAGCCCGGCACCCCCGGGCTGCTGGGCCGCCACCGTCCCCAGCGCGGCCAGACCCGCGACCGCGACAGCGGCCGCGAGCATCATCGGTCGTTTACGCACGGCCTTCTCCCCCTCGACAGGTCGTCTG
>JBJSXS010000204.1:0-7242 GCA_046086545.1 Gemmata sp. | reverse complement strand
ACCGGTTCTGCCCCTGGTACGTGTACCCGATGGTGCCGCTCACGTTCGGGACCACGTCCGCCTCGGCCCGCTGCACCAGCAGCCGGGCCCGCTCCACGCCGACCATGGCGCTGCGGACCTGCGGGTTCACCTCCAGCATGTAGGAGTTCAGTTGCGCGAGGTCGTAGTTCGGCGGCGAGACGTCCAGGCTGCCCGCCAGTCGCCCGGCGGGCAGTTCGGCCACGCCGACCGTGGCGGCCAGCCGCCGCCGCGCGGCGGGCACCTGTTTCTGGGCCGATTCGAGCTCCGCGCGGTACCGGTCGCGGTCCAGTTCCAGTTGGACCACGTCGAACTGCGCGGCCACCTTCGCCGCGACCAGTTTCTCCGTGGTCTTGGCCGCCTGATCGCTCAGCTCCACCAGCGCCGCCAGCGCCTCCGCCCGGCGCTCCAGGGTGAGGACGTCGAAGTACGCTTGCCGCACGTCCGTCAGCACCCGGTACCGCTCGGCGACGACAGCGAGAGTGGCCGCGTCCACCTCCCGGTCGGCGGCCCCGCGCGCGAGTTTCAGCTTCCCGGCGGTGACGAACTCCTGAGTGACGTGAGGCAAACTGAGAATGCCTCCGCGCCCGGTACGGTCGTTCAGTTCGTCCGCGGCGAGGTTGACCGTAGGGTTCGGGTACAGCCCGGCCTGGAGCGCTTTGCCCCGCGCCGTTTCAACCGCCCAGGTGACCTGGGCGAGCCGCGGGTTGCGGGCCAGAGTGAGCTCGGTCAGGTCCGCCAGCGCCAGCGGGGCGCCGCTCGCGTTCTCCTTGACCAGGTCCGCGAGCTGCACGAACCCCGCCTGTTGAACGTCGCCGGACGTGCGCAACACGGTCGGAAGCGACGGACTGGGGTATGTACCCACCGAGCGTGGCTCGGGGGACTTGCAACCGGCCGGCACGGCGAGAGCGACCGCCAGAGCGGCCGTACTCAACCGGTGACGGGCCAGCGGGCGAATTTTGGAGCGCGACATGCCGGTTCTATCGGCAGTACCGCGTGCCATGTATCACAGATTCGCCAAACGAAGCAGAAAACCTCAAATCCCGAAGCGGGCCAGCGCATCCCGGTTCAACTCGATGCCCAGCCCGGGCGCTTCTGGAATCGTCAGGAACCCGTCCGCGTCCGGTCGGAAAGGCACCGTGATGAGGTCGTCCACATACGGCGACGGGGTAAGGAACTCGACGTACCGCACGACCGGCATCGCCGCGGAGAGTTGCAGGTCCGCCGCGAGGCCGATGGCGGTGTTCCACCCGTGCGGCACCCACTGCACGTTGTGTTCGTAGGCCATCCACGCGATGCGCCAAGCCTCGGTCAGCCCGCCGCACTTGGTGCAGTCCGGCTGCACGATGTCCACGCACTGTTGCTCGAACAGCGGGCGGAAGCTCTGGCGGCGCGTGAACACTTCGCCCGTCGCGATCGGCAGCGGCGCGTGCCGGCGCAGTTCGGCGAACCCCGCGAGGTCGTCAGGGTGCAGTGCCTCCTCGAACCAGACCACGTCATAGTTTGCGAGCATTTGCGCGGTCCGCAGCGCCCACTTGTACCCGTGGGGCCAGTACGCGTCGCTGCCGCCAGCGTCCACCATCAACTCCACACCCGGTCCGACGGTGTCGCGCGCGGTGCGAATCAGCAGTTCGTCGGTCTTCGCGTCGCGCCGGCCGAACGGCTTCCACCCGAGCTTGATCGCGCGGAACCCGCGAGCGACCGCGGCCTTCAGCTTCTCGCGCAGCGGTTCGACCTCATCGAACAGGAGCGACCCGTACGGCTTGATCTTCGAGCGGTAGTTACCGCCCAAGAGCCGCGACACGGGCTGCTTAGTGATCTTGCCGAACAAGTCCCACAGCGCGATGTCGATGCCGCTGATGGCGTGTTCGACGCTCCCGCCGCGCCCCTGCCAGAACGTGTTTTGGCGGAGCTTTTCACTCACCCGGGCCGGTTCGTCGGCGCGCTCGCCCTTCAAAAACGGCACCAGCAGCTTCAGGGCCGCGCCCACGAGGTGACTACTCGTGAACGTGCTGCCGACCCCGACGAGCCCTTCGTCGGTGAGCACCTCCACGATCGTGTGGACGTTGTCCTCGGGCGTGAGTTCTTCGGCCCACCCGCCCTCCACGGTCCCTCCGGTGAGGCCCGTGATGCGCACGTCCGCGATCTTCATGAACAGGCTCCGGCAGAGTGACCGACGAGGGGCCAAGGGGTGTTCAGGCGATCGGCCGTTGCCCCCACGGGATCGGCATCGTGGGCGGGTGGCGGTGCCGGTCCTTGCGCACGTCTTTCGGGCGGCCCTTCCACCACGTCACGTAGCGCACCAGTTGCCTCACCGCTTCCTCGTAGGCCTGGCGCCCCTTCTCCGGGGTCGCGAGTTCGGCGTCGCCGAGAACACCGGTGTCGGAGTAACTGCTCGTCCACGACACCGCGGTCGCCGGGCCGGCCCCGAACAGGTCCACCCAGTTGAACGGGCTGTCCTCGTTGTTGAAGCTGATCGTGCCGCTCTTGATGAGGTCCTTGCGGACGTTGTCGCCGTCGAGGTACAGGTAGAGGCTCGTTTCGAGTTCGCACGCGTGCGAGCACCCGCCCGGGAATTTGCTCTCGCGCCACTTCGGCAGGAACGCCTTGTCCACGGTCAGCAGGTTCCACCACGCGACCACACAGCACTCCGCGTCCGTCTCGATGTTGGTGCGGCGGGCCACGAGGTCGAGGTTGGGCATGTTCGAGCCGTGCCCGTTCAGCAGGATGATCTTCTTGAACCCGTGGTACGCGAGCGACTTCGTGATGTCCAGCACCTGGTGCATGAAGTGTTCGAAGTCGGTGTTGATCGTGCCCGGGAAGTCCATCACGTGCCCGGTGTAGCCGTACGCGACGATGGGCAGCACCAGCACCTTGTCGGGCACCTCGAGGCCCGCGCCCTTCGCGATCCCGCCGGGGCACACGAGGTCCACGTCGAGCGGCAGGTGGTGCCCGTGCTGCTCCACCGCGCCGCACGGCACGATGCACACCTTGCCCAGATCAACCGCGTCGTTGATCTCGGGCCACGTCAGCTTCTCGTACCGGTACTCTGTTTTCGCGCGACTCATGTGTTGGGCTCCTCACTTCGACTCTGCGACCAGGTATTTCTGCACGAACTGTTCGTCCAGTGTTACGCCCAGTCCGGGGCGGTCGGGCACCTCCATCCAGCCGTTCACGGACTGGACCTTCTCGTGCGTCAGGTCGTGGCGCAGCGGCGAGTCCTCGACGCAGTCCTCGAACAGGAACGCGTCCCGACACGTCGAGAGCCAGTGGATACTGGCCGCGACCGTCAGCGGGCTGGTGTAGCAGTGGTTGCACAGCCGTGCGCCGATCTCCTCCACGCGGGCGCGGATGTACGCGGCGTCGGTGAACCCGCAGCGCGAGATGTCGACCTGATACACGTCCAGCGCGCGGCGGTTGATGAGCGGGCGGAACGACTCGCGCCCGCACTCCCCTTCCCCGGCCGCGATGGGAACCGGCGAGCGGTCCCGGAGCCACACGTACCCCTCGATGTCGTCCTCCCGCAGCGGCTCCTCGAACCACTCCGGCGCGTACTCCGCGAACGCGTGCGCCCGGCGCAGCGCGGTGCGCGCGTCGTACACGCACCCGGCGTCAATCAGAAGCGCGTGCTGACCGAGCCCCTCGCGCGCCCCCCGGACCAGATCAATATCGACGGCCTCGGAGGTGCCCATCGGCTCCCACCCGAACTTCACCGCCGAGTATCCCGCGCCCACCCACTTCCGGGCGATGTCCGCAGTCTCTTTTCCGTCCCGCCCGAACAGGATCGAAGCGTACCCGCGAACGCGGTCGTGCTGCTTGCCCCCGAGCAACCGGTGGATGGGCTGGCCGAGCGCCTTGCCCTTCAGGTCCCAGAGCGCCATATCGACCGCGGCCATCGCGGTGATGCCCACCGCCTTGCGCCCGAAGTACATCGTGCGCCGGTAGAGTTTCTGCCACAGCCGCTCACTCTCGAGCGGGTTCTCGCCGACGAGCAGTTGCCGCAGCCCGCACGCGATGTTGTGGCTGAACGGCGCGTCGATGATGGCCTTCACAACCTCCGGCGAGGAGTCCGCTTCGCCCACGCCCTCCAGCCCGTCCGCGGTGCGGATGCGAACCAACACCGAGTCCTGGCTGCTGGCGGTCTTCGCCTGGACGTTCGGGATGCGCAATATCTGACAGACAACTTGCGTGATTTTCATGGGAGCCTTTCGTCGTCTCCATCGGCGGGTTGAGTCAGGGCAGCTCTCGCGGGTCCACGTCGTGAGCGATACACGCGACACAATCACCTTGCGCGACCACGCTCGGGGCGCGGGTGGCGATCAGTACGCCGGCGGAGTTCGCGACGACGTACGCCGGGTCGCGGTCCGGGCGCTCGAGGAAGTGAATCGCGCCGACCGGTTGTCCGGCCGACACGGGCTCGCCGAGTGGGACGAGGTTCTCGTACACGCCGGACTCCGGCGCGAAGCGGTAGTCGTCCCACGCGAGCGCCTGCACCCAGCGCGTCGGCCCCAGGCCGAGCGATTCGCGCGTGACGGCCTTGCCCGCGAGCAGTCCGAAGTGGGTGAGCACGTTGCGCAGGCCTATCTGGGTCTGTGCGTGGACGAGGGCGGTGACGTTCTCGCTGCCGCCCATCTCGGTCGTGATGACGGTCTTCCCCTGGCTCTCGGCTTCCACGGGCAGCAGGCCGGCGCCTGCGATGTCGGCGTACAGGAAGCAGAAGTCGGTGTTGAACGCCTCGGTCCCGGCCAGCATGGCGTCGCGCTGCGGCCCTTTCGGCACGAGGTGCATGTGCGCGCACGGCTCAAAGTCGAGGCTGCGCCCGCCGGTGTGCAGGTCGATCACGATGTCGGCCCGCGGGAACAGTTCGGTCGTCAGGTAGTGCGCGACGACCTCGCTCGGGGTGCCCGTTGGGTTCCCGGGGAAGCACCGGTTGAAGTTCTTGCCGTCGAGCGGGGAGAGGCGCGTCGCGGCCTTCGCCGCGGGCATGGTGAGCGTGGGAATCAGGATCAGCCGGCCGGTCACCTGATCGGGCACGAGCTCGCGCAGCAGGCGCATCACCGCGACCTGCCCGGGGTACTCGTCGCCGTGGTTGCCCGCCATCACGAGCGCCGTCGGCCCGGGGCCGCGCGCGAGCACCGCGACGGGCAGCATCAGGTTCGCCCAGCCGCCGAGGTTGTAGGAGTACGGGACGTACAGGTGCCCGTGCTGCTTGCCCTGTTTGTCGTAATCGACGGTCGCGCGAACGGGAGATGTGGTCACCGAATGATCTCCTTCACCACGCGCCCGTGTACGTCGGTGAGCCGGAAGTCGCGCCCCGCGTACCGGTAGGTGAGTTTCTCGTGATCGAAGCCGAGCAGGTGCAACATCGTTGCGTGCAGGTCGTGAACGTGGACCTTGTTTTCGACCGCGGCGAACCCGAACTCATCGGTGGCGCCAACGACCCGGCCGCCCGCCGCCCCGCCGCCCGCGAGCCAGCAGGTGAAGCCGTAATGGTTGTGGTCCCGGCCGTTGAGCGCCGGCAGTTCCGCGACCGGGGTCCGCCCGAACTCGCCGCCCCATTGCACGAGCGTGCTGTCGAACAGCCCGCGCTGCTTGAGGTCGCTGAGGAACGCGGCGATGGGCCGGTCCCACTGCTCCGCGAGTTTCCTGTGACTGGCCGCGATGCCGTCGTGGTTGTCCCACGGCTGCCCGGCACCGCTCCACAGTTGCACCACCCGCACGCCGCGCTCGATCAGTCGGCGGGCGAGGAGCAGTTGCCGGCCGATCGTGGTTTCGCCGTACCAGTCGCGCGTCTTCTTGGTTTCGCGTGCGAGATCGAACACGTCAGCCGCCTCGGACTGCATTCGGAACGCGAGCTCGAACGTGCGGATGCGTGCTTCCAACTGCGGGTCGTCGCCACGCGCTTTGAGGTGCCGCGCGTTGAGAGCCGCAACCAGATCGAGTTGTTCGCGCTGCCTGTCCAGCGGCAACTCGGTGTTGCGGATGTTGGCGATTAGTTTATCCACCTGCGTGTGCTGGCTGTCGATGTACGTCCCCTGGTGGGCGCCCGGCAGGAACGCGGACCGCCAGTTCTGCGTGGTGACGATGGGGTACCCGCCGGGGCACATCACGACGAACCCGGGCAGGTTGCGGTTCTCGCTGCCGAGGCCGTAGGTCACCCAGCTGCCGAGGCTCGGGCGCGGCTGGCGCCCGTCCCCGCAGTTCATCAGTAGCAGGGACGGCTCGTGGTTGGGCACGTCGGCGTACATACCGCGAATCACGCACATGTCGTCGATGTGTGCCGCCGCGGTCTGCGCAAACAACTCGCTGACCTCGGTTCCCGACTGCCCGTACTGCTTGAAGGCAAACGGGGACTTCATCGCGGCACCGGTCTTGCGCTCGGTGCGGAGGTTCCCAGAGGGAATCGGCTTGCCGTGATACTTCTCGAGCGCCGGCTTGGGGTCAAACGTGTCCACCTGCGACGGCCCGCCGTTCATGAACAGGTGAACGACGGCCTTCGCCTTCCCCGCAAAATGCGGCTTGCGGGGCGCCAGCGGCTCCTCCCGAGACGAGCCGGCGCTGGCACGGGGCGCGCAATCGGCCAGCACCCCCGCGAGGGCGAGTGTGCCGATGCCGGTGCCGCACCGGGCTAGCATCTCCCTGCGCGAAAGCGGGAACTCGTTCATCACTGCTCCGAATCAGTCCACGAACGCGAACTCATTGGACATCAGCAGCGCGTGGGCGAGGTCGGCCCAGCGGTCGGCGCCCTTCGCGACGAATGACAGCGCGAGCTGCCTCTCGGCGGCGGTGGGCGCGCGTCCGTAAACGGTGAGGTAGATCAGGTCGAGTCGGGCGTCCGCGTTTGCGAGTTTCTGTACCTGGGGCGATGCGACAAGTTTTTTCGCCGCGTCGCGCGCAAACGGGCCGTTCATCAGGAATAATGCCTGCGGGGCTACGGTGGTATTCGTGCGCTCCGGGTTGAGGCCCGCGGGGTTCGGCACATCGAAGGTCGTGAGCAGCGACGGGAACTCCAGTCGGTCCGTGTAACCGTACACCGCGCGGCGCCGGTTCCCACCGAACAGGCGCGCCGCGGGACCGCCCGGCTTCAGGTCCAGTTGGCCACCCACCGCGAGGACCGCGTCGTGCAACGGTTCGAACTCCAACCGGCGGCGGTTCTGCTTCCACAGCCGCCGGTTGTCGGGGTCGGTGGCGCTCGCGTCGGTGCGGTCGAGGCTCGCCTGCGCG